>JAFLDG010000017.1 GCA_017302495.1 Burkholderiales bacterium | reverse complement strand
GGACGGGGCCCGGCTGTTCAACGCCGCGGTGGCGCAGGGCGTGGCGGTGGGCGCGCTGGCGCGGGGCTTCGACTCGGTGTCGGTGTGCTTCAGCAAGGGGCTGGGCGCGCCGGTCGGCTCGGCGCTGGTCGGGGGCCGCGACTTCATCGCCCGCGCCCACCGCGCGCGCAAGCTGCTGGGCGGCGCGCTGCGGCAGAGCGGCGTGCTGGCGGCGGCGGCGCTGTATGCGCTCGACCACCATGTCGAGCGGCTGACCGACGACCATGCACTCGCGCTTCGGCTCGCCGACGGGCTCGGCGGCATCGCCGGGCTGCGGGTCGAGCCGCCGCAGACGAACATGGTCTGGGTCACCGTCGATGCCGGGCGCGGCCCGGCGCTGCTCGAACACCTCGCGCATCGCGGCGTGCTCGCTACCGGCGACGACACGCTGCGGCTGGTCACGCACCTGGATGTGGACCGGGCCGGCGTCGACCGGGCGGTGGCCGCGGTGCGCACGTTCTTCGAAGGAGGCTGACATGCCGATCACCGACACCGAGGCGCTGACGCGCACGATCGAGCACCGCGAGATCTTCCACGACGAGATGCTGGCGCTGATGCGCCGCATCATGAGCGGCGAGATGTCGCCGGTGACGATGGCAGCACTGCTGATCGGCCTGCGCGTGAAGAAGGAGACCATCGGCGAGATCACCGCCGCGGCCCAGGTGATGCGCGAGTTCTCGACCAAGGTCGAGGTCGCCGACCGCACGCACCTGGTCGACATCGTCGGCACCGGCGGCGACAGCTCGCACAGCTTCAACATCAGCACCTGCTCGATGTTCGTCGCCGCCGCCGCCGGCGCGCGCGTCAGCAAGCACGGCAACCGCGGCGTCAGCAGCAAGTCCGGCAGCGCCGACGTGCTCGAGGCGCTGGGCGTGCCGATGACGCTGAAAGCCGAGCAGATCAGCCGCTGCATCGCCGACACCGGCATCGGCTTCATGTTCGCGCCGAACCACCACCCGGCGATGAAGAACGTCGCGCCGGTGCGCAAGGAGCTCGGCGTGCGCACGATCTTCAACATCCTCGGGCCGCTGACGAATCCGGCCGACGCGCCGAACATCCTGATGGGCGTTTTCCACCCGGACCTGGTCGGCATCCAGGTGCGCGCGCTGCAGCGCCTGGGCGCCCGGCACGCGGTGGTGGTCTACGGCCGCGACGGCATGGACGAGGTGTCGCTCGGTGCGGCGACGATGGTCGGCGAGTTCAAGGGCGGCGAGATCCGCGAGTACGAGATCCATCCCGAGGACTTCGGCCTGACGATGGCCAGCAACCGGGCGCTGCGGGTCGAGTCGGCCGAGGGCTCCAAGGCGCTGCTGCGCTCGGTGCTCGACGACGAGCCCGGCCCGGCGCGCGACATCGTGTTGCTCAATGCCGGCGTCGCGCTGTACGCGGCCGACCTGGCGCCGTCGATGGCCGACGGCATCGCGCTCGCGCGCGAGGCGATTGCCTCGGGCAAGGCGTTGGCGAAGATGCACCAGTTCGTGGCGCGGGCGCGCGAGCTGGCGGCCGGATGAGCGACATCCTGGAACGCATCGTCGCGGTTAAGCGCGACGAGGTTGCCGCCGCGAAGGCGCAGTGCGACGCGGCCGCGATGCGCCGCGCGGCGCAGGCGCAGCCGCCGGCCCGTGATTTCGTCGGTGCGCTGCGGGCGAAGATCGGCCTCGGGCAGCCGGCGGTGATCGCCGAGATCAAGAAGGCCAGCCCGAGCAAGGGCGTGCTGCGTGAGCACTTCGTGCCGGTCGAGATCGCCGCGTCCTACGCTGCGCACGGCGCTGCGTGCCTGAGCGTGCTCACCGACGAGCGCTTCTTCCAGGGGGCTGCGCAGCATCTTTTTGAGGCACGCGGGGCCTGCGCGCTGCCGGCGCTGCGCAAGGACTTCATCGTCGATGCCTACCAGATCGAGCAGGCCCGGGCGTGGGGCGCGGACGCGATCCTGCTGATCGTCGCCTGCCTCGACGACGCCCGACTGGCCGACTTCGAGGCCTGCGCATCGGATCTGGGCATGGCGGTGCTGGTCGAGGTGCACGATGCAGCCGAACTCGAGCGCGCGTTGCGCCTGAAGACGCCGCTCGTGGGCGTCAACAACCGCAATCTGCGCAGCTTCGAGGTCAGCCTGGACGTCACGCTCGGCCTGCTGCCGGGCCTGCCCACCGACCGGCTGCTCGTCACGGAGAGCGGCATCCTCGGCCCGGCCGACGTTCGGCGCATGCGCGCCGCCGGTGTCGCTGCGTTCCTGGTGGGCGAGGCATTCATGCGGGCGGGTGATCCAGGCTCGGCGCTGGCAGAGCTTTTTGCCGGGTAGCTCGCCGGCGGGCGGGAAGTGTCCCCCGGCTCGGGCGATTCTCGAGCCGGTCCAGAGAACGCGACGGCTGCAGACAGAAGTTATGAAGTGTGCATACACACACTTGCTTTCTTTGCGCGGACTCTGCTGACCGGGATGTCGGCGCCGGAGGCCGGAAGCCGGAAGGTTCGGTGGCGTCCCCCGCGGCGCCGGAGCGGGGCGCGATCGATGGTCACCGGCACTTGGCCGTTCGGATCGTGGTAGACTTTGCGGTTCGGCCCGGAGGGGTGCCCGAGTGGCTAAAGGGGGCAGACTGTAAATCTGTTGGCTTACGCCTACGCTGGTTCGAATCCAGCCTCCTCCACCAGGCGAAATCGTTCCGCGGGCCCGGCCGGGCCACGCTCCCGGCGGGAGTAGTTCAATGGCAGAACCTTAGCCTTCCAAGCTAATGACGCGGGTTCGATTCCCGTCTCCCGCTCCAGCCGAAAGGCGGGCGTCACAGGCCTGGGTGCCGAACGCATCCAACCCTGTGCCGAGGCCCATGTGGCTCAGTGGTAGAGCACTCCCTTGGTAAGGGAGAGGTCGCGCGTTCGATCCGCGCCATGGGCACCAACCGCAAGGCATCGTCAGGAACGTCGAGATAGTCAGGAGCAGACGAAATGGCAAAAGGCAAGTTCGAGCGCACGAAGCCGCACGTGAACGTGGGGACGATCGGGCACGTGGACCACGGCAAGACGACGCTGACGGCGGCGATCACCTCGGTGCTGGCGTCGAAGTTCGGTGGTGAGGCCAAGGCGTACGACCAGATCGACGCGGCGCCGGAGGAGAAGGCGCGCGGCATCACCATCAACACCGCGCACGTCGAGTACGAGACCGCGAACCGGCACTACGCGCACGTCGACTGCCCGGGGCACGCCGACTACATCAAGAACATGATCACCGGCGCGGCGCAGATGGACGGCGCGATCCTGGTGGTCTCGGCCGCCGACGGCCCGATGCCGCAGACGCGCGAGCACATCCTGCTCGCGCGCCAGGTGGGCGTGCCCTACATCATCGTCTTCCTGAACAAGTGCGACATGGTCGACGACGCCGAACTGCTCGAACTCGTCGAGATGGAGGTGCGCGAACTGCTCAGCAAGTACGAGTTTCCCGGCGACGACACCCCGATCGTCAAGGGCTCGGCCAAGCTCGCGATGGAAGGCGACAAGGGCGAACTGGGCGAAGGCGCGATCATGAAGCTGGCCGAGGCGCTGGACAGCTACATCCCCACGCCGGAGCGCGCGGTGGACGGCACCTTCCTGATGCCGGTGGAAGACGTCTTCAGCATCTCCGGCCGAGGCACCGTGGTCACCGGCCGGGTCGAACGCGGCGTCATCAAGGTCGGCGAAGAGATCGAGATCGTGGGCATCCGGCCGACGCAGAAGACCGTGTGCACCGGCGTGGAGATGTTCAGGAAGCTCTTGGACCAGGGCCAGGCGGGAGACAACGTGGGCATCCTGCTGCGCGGCACCAAGCGCGAAGACGTCGAGCGCGGCCAGGTGCTGTGCAAGCCGGGCAGCATCAAGCCGCACACGCACTTCAGCGCCGAGGTGTACGTGCTGAGCAAGGAAGAGGGCGGGCGGCACACGCCGTTCTTCAACAACTACCGGCCGCAGTTCTACTTCCGCACGACGGACGTGACCGGGGCGGTGGAGCTGCCCAAGGACAAGGAGATGGTGATGCCTGGGGACAACGTCGGCATCACGGTCAAGCTGATCGCGCCGATCGCGATGGAGGAGGGGCTGCGCTTCGCGATCCGCGAGGGCGGCCGCACCGTCGGCGCCGGCGTCGTGGCAAAGATCATCGAGTGAGGGACGAGCGGTTTCGCGCAGGGGCATAGCTCAACTGGCAGAGCGTCGGTCTCCAAAACCGAAGGTCGGGGGTTCGATCCCCTCTGCCCCTGCCACGGGCTGTCCGGGCCCGGTGGCCCGAAGCACTTCCGAAGGCAGGCTTCGCCGCTGAACGCGGCGGGCCGATGACGCGAGCGATGAGCAACAACACGCAGGTCCAGACCGTCGGCAGCGGCGCCGACAAGGCCAAGCTGGCGGGTGCCGCCACGCTGCTCGTCGCGGCCGTGGCCGCGTTCTACCTGCTGGGGCAGAAGGATCTGTGGCTTCGGGTGCTCGCGCTGCTCTCGCTGCTCGCGGCTTCGGTCGCGGTGTTCTTCACCGCAGAGGCGGGAAAGCAACTCGTCGCCTTCGGCCGCGACTCGGTGCGCGAGGCGAAGAAGGTGGTATGGCCGTCGCGCAAGGAAGCGATGCAGATGACGGGTTACGTCTTCGCATTCGTCTTCGTGATGGCGCTGTATCTGTGGATCATCGACAAGTCGCTGGAATGGGTGCTGTACGACCTCGTTCTGGGCTGGAAGCGCTGAAGGGCTCGCCATGACCGAACAAGCCGAGAACAGCGTCGCCGCGGCGGCCTCCGAGGCCGCGGCGAGCGGCATGCGCTGGTACGTGGTGCATGCCTACTCGGGCATGGAGAAGGCGGTCGAGCGCAACCTGCGCGAGCGCATCGAGCGACTGGCCATGCAGGCCAAGTTCGGCCGCATCCTGGTGCCTACCGAGGAGGTCGTCGAACTCAAGGGCGGCAAGAAGTCCGTCACCGAGCGCCGTTTCTTCCCCGGCTACGTGCTCGTCGAGATGGTGATGGACGACGACACCTGGCACCTGGTCAAGCACACGAGCAAGGTCACCGGCTTCGTCGGCGGCGCGCGCAACCGCCCGGCGCCGATCTCCGAAGCCGAGGTGATGAAGATCGTCAACCAGATGCAGGAAGGCGTCGACAAGCCGCGGCCGAAGGTGCAGTGGCAGGTCGGCGAACTGGTGCGCGTGAAGGACGGTCCCTTCACCGACTTCAACGGCGCGGTCGAGGAAGTCAACTACGAGAAGAGCAAGGTGCGCGTGTCGGTCACGATCTTCGGGCGGGCAACCCCGGTCGAGCTGGACTTCGCGCAGGTCGAGAAGGTGTGACGAACCAGGTTCGACGCAGCTTGCGGCGCAGGGCCGGCATGGCCCATCGCCGGAAGGTCTGAGTACTTTCGCCGCAGGCGCGCCCGGACCCGGCGCCTGACTCCGGCAACGAAGGGTCAGTGACGAGGAGCTGCGCCGGAGCTTGATCCGGCGGGCGCTTGAACTCGATAGGAGGGCCTCATGGCCAAGAAGATCGTCGGCTTCATCAAGCTGCAGATCCCCGCAGGCAAGGCGAACCCGTCGCCGCCGGTGGGCCCGGCGCTGGGCCAGCGCGGCCTGAACATCATGGAGTTCTGCAAGGCGTTCAACGCGCAGACCCAGGGTGTCGAGCCGGGGCTGATGCTGCCGGTGGTGATCACCGCGTTCGCGGACAAGTCCTTCAGCTTCATCATCAAGACGCCGCCGGCGACGGTGCTGATCAAGAAGGCGATCAAGCTGGACAAGGGCTCGTCGAAGCCGCACCTCGACAAGGTCGGCAAGATCAGCCGCGCCCAGCTCGAGGAAATCGCCAAGACCAAGATGAAGGACCTGACCGCGGCCGACCTGGACGCCGCGGTCAAGACCATCGCCGGCTCGGCGCGTTCGATGGGCGTGACGGTGGAGGGCGTCTGACATGAGCAAGCTCACGAAGAAGGCGAAGAGCCTGCAGGGCAAGGTCGACAGCACGAAGCTGTACGCACTCGACGCGGCGCTGGCGATCGTCAAGGAGTGCGCGACCGCGAAGTTCGACGAGTCGATCGATGTCGCGGTGCAGCTCGGCATCGATGCGAAGAAGTCCGACCAGGTGGTGCGCGGCGCGGTGGTGCTGCCCAACGGCACCGGCAAGACCAAGCGCGTCGCGGTGTTCGCGCAGGGCCCGAAGGCCGAGGAGGCGAAGGCCGCCGGTGCCGACGTCGTCGGGCTCGAAGACCTGGCGGCCGAGGTCAAGGCCGGCAACCTGAACTTCGACGTGGTGATCGCTTCGCCGGACACGATGCGCGTCGTCGGTGCGCTCGGCCAGATCCTGGGCCCGCGCGGCCTGATGCCGAACCCGAAGGTCGGCACCGTCACGCCGGACGTGGCCACCGCGGTGCGCAACGCGAAGGCGGGCCAGGTGCAGTTCCGCGTCGACAAGGCCGGGATCATCCACGCGACGATCGGCCGGCGCTCGTTCGACGCCGACAGGCTCGGCGGCAACCTGCGTGCGCTGATCGACGCGCTGAACAAGGCCAAGCCGGCGAGCAGCAAGGGCGTCTACCTGCGCAAGGTGGCGGTGTCGTCGACGATGGGCGTGGGTGTGCGTGTCGACACCGCGACGCTGGCGGCGGCGCCGGCTTGAGGATGAACGGCATCGGTCGTGCTGCCCATGGCACGGCCCGGAGGTCAGAGTTACGAGAGTTGGTGGGCCGGGGCCGGCTGCGAAGCCGGCCGCGGGTCATCCAAGACCGCTGGCGCGGCGAGCATGCGCCCGGCCCCGAGGCCGGGTGCATGCGATCCGCTTAATCGTCAGCCGTCCGGTCCGGTAAGGGCCGGCGGCCGACAGCCAGCGCAGATGGCGGTCCCGCCCGAAGGAAGACGGTGCCGCGGTGGCTTTCCCGGTTCGGGCGGCTGCTGCGGTGCAGGGTTCCGGAAGCGCAGGTCGCTGATGTTCGATGGGCCCCGACGGTCGTTCCACGGCCACGACGGGTCCGGCAGACGAGGAGAGGACCTTGAGTCTGAATCGCAGTGAAAAGGCGGCCGTGGTCGCGGACGTGGCGGCCCAGGTCGCCCGGTCGCAGACGCTCGCGCTGGCCGAGTACCGCGGCCTGACGGTGGCGAATCTCGACGGCCTGCGCCGGCAGGCGCGCGACAAGGGTGTGTACCTTCACGTGCTGAAGAACACGCTCGCCCGTCGCGCGGTGTCCGGCACGCCGTTCGAGGCGGCCAGCGCGGCCATGGTCGGCCCGCTGATCTACGGCTTTTCCGAGGACGCGGTCTCGGCGGCGAAGGTGGTCGCCGACTTCGCGAAGGGCAACGACAAGCTCGTCATCAAGGGCGGGGCTTATGCCGGCAAGGCACTCGACGCCGAAGGCATCAAGGCGCTGGCCGCGATCCCGAGCAAGGAAGTGCTGCTGTCGCAACTGCTCGGCCTGATGCAGTCGCCGGTGGCGCGCCTGGCGCGCGTGCTGGCCGCCGTGGCCGAGCAGCGGGCCGAGCCGGCCGCCGCCTGAACCCCCAACTGATCTTTCCTATCCGTGTAACGAGGAACCCCAAATGGCATTCGACAAAGACGCCTTCATGACCGCGCTGGACAGCATGTCGGTGATGGAGCTGAACGACCTGGTCAAGGCGATCGAAGAGAAGTTCGGCGTGTCGGCCGCGGCGATGGCTGCGCCGGCGGCGGGCGGCGCCGGCGGTGCCGCGGCACCGGCGGCCGAGGAGCAGACCGAGTTCACGCTGATGCTGACCGAAATCGGCGCGAACAAGGTGTCGGTGATCAAGGTGGTGCGCGAGCTCACCGGCCTGGGCCTGAAGGAGGCCAAGGACCTGGTCGACGGCGCGCCGAAGCCCGTCAAGGAGGCGATGTCCAAGGCCGACGGCGAGGCCGGCAAGAAGAAGCTGGAAGATGCCGGCGCGAAGGCGGAATTGAAGTAACCGGCGCCGCGGGCGGTGAGCGCGCCTGGCGCGCCCCGCCCTTTCCGCGGAAGGGGCCGACCCTTCCACGGAGGCCACCTGCAAGCGCCCGATCCGGCGCTTGCAAGTGTTCTCTGAACCGACTGCAGGGAACCGGTTTGGTCGGGCCGCGGTGCAACGCCGCAGCCGTCCGCCAGCGGCAGGTAGTGGCCTGCCACCAAGCCTCGGATGCAGGCCTGCCGTCAGCCCCGGCGGGGCCTGCAGCACCGGGTAGCCAGTCGCCGACGGTCTCGCCACGCCCGGCAGCGCGTGTCGGACCAAGGGCACGGAGCATTCATGGCGCAAGCATCCCCCTACAGCTTCACCGAGCGCAAGCGCATCCGCAAGAGTTTCGGCAAGCGCGAGAGCGTTCTCAACGTCCCCTACCTGCTGACGATGCAGCGCGAGTCCTACGTCGCGTTCCTGCAGAAGGACGTGGCGCCGGTCAAGCGCAAGGCCGAGGGCCTGCAGGCGGCGTTCCTCTCGGCGTTCCCGATCGTGTCGCACAACGGCATGGTCGAGATGAAGTTCGTCGAATACAACATGGCCAAGCCCACCTTCGACGTGCGCGAGTGCCAGCAGCGCGGCCTGACCTTCGCGGCGGCCGTTCGCGCGAAGCTGCAGATGATCATCTACGACCGCGAGAGCCATCCGCAGAAGGTCGTCAAGGAGATCAAGGAGCAGGAGGTCTACATGGGCGAGGTGCCGCTCATGACCGACTACGGCTCGTTCATCGTCAACGGCACCGAGCGCGTCATCGTGTCGCAGCTGCACCGCTCGCCGGGGGTGTTCTTCGAGCACGACAAGGGCAAGACGCACAGCTCGGGCAAGCTGCTGTTCAGCGCCCGCATCATCCCGTACCGCGGCTCGTGGCTGGACTTCGAGTTCGACCCGAAGGACATCCTGTACTTCCGCGTCGACCGCCGCCGCAAGATGCCGGTGACGATCCTGCTCAAGGCGATCGGCCTGAACCCCGAGCAGATCCTCGCGCACTTCTTCGTCAACGACCAGTTCCGCCTGATGGATGCGGGCGCGCAGATGGAGTTCGTGCCCGAGCGGCTGCGCGGCGAGGTCGCGCGCTTCGACATCACCGACAAGACCGGCGCGGTCGTCGTCGAGAAGGACAAGCGCATCACCGCGCGCCACATCCGCCAGCTCGAACAGAGCGGCACCAGCTGGCTCTCGGTGCCGGAGGACTTCCTCGTCGGACGCATCGTCGCGCGCAACATGGTCGATGCCGACACCGGCGAGATCATCGCCAAGGCGAACGACGAGCTGACCGAGTCGCTGCTGAAGAAGCTGCGCGCGGCGGGCGTCAAGGACCTGCAGTGCCTGTTCACGAACGAGCTGAACCAGGGCGCCTACATCAGCCAGACGCTGGCGAGCGACGAGACGGCCGACGAACTGGCCGCGCGCGTGGCCATCTACCGCATGATGCGCCCCGGCGAGCCGCCGACCGAGGACGCGGTGCAGGCGCTGTTCGGCCGCCTGTTCTACAGCGCCGATACCTACGACCTGTCGCGCGTGGGCCGCATGAAGTTCAACGCCCGCGTCGGCCGTGACTCGCCCGAAGGCGCGATGACGTTGAGCAACGAGGACATCCTCGACGTCGTCAAGATCCTGGTCGAGCTGCGCAACGGCAACGGCGAAGTCGACGACATCGACCACCTCGGCAACCGCCGCGTGCGCTGCGTCGGCGAGCTGGCCGAGAACCAGTACCGCTCGGGCCTGGCGCGCATCGAGAAGGCGGTGAAGGAGCGCCTCGGCCAGGCCGAGACCGAGCCGCTGATGCCGCACGACCTGATCAACTCCAAGCCCATCTCCGCGGCGCTGAAGGAGTTCTTCGGGGCCTCGCAGCTGTCGCAGTTCATGGACCAGACCAACCCGTTGAGCGAGATCACGCACAAGCGGCGGGTGTCGGCCTTGGGTCCGGGCGGCCTGACGCGCGAGCGCGCCGGCTTCGAGGTGCGCGACGTGCACCCGACGCACTACGGCCGCGTCTGCCCGATCGAGACGCCGGAAGGCCCGAACATCGGCCTGATCAACTCGCTCGCGCTGTACGCGCAGCTCAACGAGTACGGCTTCCTCGAGACGCCGTACCGCCGCGTCGTCGACGGCCGGGTGACCGACCAGATCGACTACCTGAGCGCGATCGAGGAAGGCAAGTACGTGATCGCACAGGCGAACGCGCTGCTCGACAAGGACGGCCGCCTGACGGACGAGCTGGTCAGCGCGCGCGAGAGCGGCGAGTCGGTGCTGGTGAGCCCGGAGCGCGTGCAGTACATGGACGTGGCGCCGACGCAGATCGTGTCGGTCGCGGCGTCGCTGGTGCCCTTCCTCGAGCACGACGATGCGAACCGCGCGCTGATGGGCGCCAACATGCAGCGCCAGGCGGTGCCGACGCTGCGCCCCGAGAAGGCGCTGGTCGGCACCGGCGTCGAGCGCGTGGCCGCGGTCGACTCCGGCACCGTGGTCACCGCGCGCCGCGGCGGCGTGGTCGACTACGTCGACACCAACCGCATCGTCATCCGCGTCGCCGATCAGGAGACGGTGGCCGGCGAGGTCGGTGTCGACATCTACAACCTGATCAAGTACCAGCGTTCCAACCAGAACACCAACATCCACCAGCGACCGATCGTCAAGCGCGGCGACGTGGTGGCGAAGGGCGACGTGGTGGCCGACGGCGCCAGCACCGACCTGGGCGAGCTCGCGCTCGGCCAGAACATGCTGGTCGCCTTCATGCCCTGGAACGGCTACAACTTCGAGGACTCGATCCTCATCAGCGAGCGCGTCGTCGCCGACGACCGCTACACCAGCATCCACATCGAGGAGCTGGTGGTGATGGCGCGCGACACCAAGCTCGGCAGCGAGGAAATCACGCGCGACATCCCGAACCTGAGCGAACAGCAGCTGGCACGGCTCGACGAATCCGGCATCGTCTACATCGGCGCCGAGGTCAACCCCGGCGACGTACTGGTGGGCAAGGTCACGCCGAAGGGCGAGACCACGCTGACGCCGGAAGAGAAGCTGCTGCGCGCAATCTTCGGCGAGAAGGCCTCCGACGTGAAGGACACCTCGCTGCGCGTCGAGCAGGGCACCAGCGGCACGGTGATCGACGTCCAGGTCTTCACCCGCGAGGGCATCCAGCGCGACAAGCGCGCGCAGCAGATCATCGACGACGAGCTGAAGCGTTTCCGCCTCGACCTGAACGACCAGCTGCGCATCGTCGAGGCCGACGCCTTCGACCGGATCGAGAAGCTGCTGGTCGGCAGGCTCGCCAACGGTGGTCCGCAGAAGATCGCCAAGGGCACGGTGATCACGAAGGAGTACCTGGGCAGCGTCGACAAGTACCACTGGTTCGACATCCGGCCGGCAGACGAGGATGTCGCCAACCAGCTCGAGAGCATCCGCAACTCGAACGAACAGACACGGCACGGTTTCGACCTGCTGTTCGAGGAGAAGCGCAAGAAGTTGACGCAGGGCGACGAGCTGCCGGCCGGCGTGCTGAAGATGGTCAAGGTCTACCTCGCCGTCAAGCGCCGCCTGCAGCCCGGCGACAAGATGGCCGGCCGCCACGGCAACAAGGGCGTGGTGTCGAAGATCGTGCCGGTGGAAGACATGCCGTACATGGTCGACGGCACGCCGGTCGACATCGTGCTGAACCCGCTCGGCGTGCCGTCGCGGATGAACGTCGGCCAGGTGCTCGAGGTGCACCTCGGCTGGGCCGGCAAGGGCATCGGCCAGCGCATCGGCGACCTGCTGCAGCGCGAGGCCCAGGTGGCCGAGCTGCGGCGCGTACTCGACGAGCTGTACAACCGCAGCGGCGGCAAGGCGGAGGCGATCGACGCCTTGGGCGACGACCAGGTGCTCGAGATGGCGCACAACCTGCAGCAGGGGGTGCCCTTCGCGACGCCGGTGTTCGACGGCGCATCGGAGGACGAGATCCGCGCGATGCTCAAGCTCGCCTATCCGGACGAGATCGCCGCGGGCAAGGGGCTGACCGCCTCGCGCACGCAGGCGAAGCTGTTCGACGGCCGCAACGGCGAGCCCTTCGAGCGCCCGGTGACCGTGGGCTACATGCACGTGCTGAAGTTGCACCACCTGGTCGACGACAAGATGCACGCGCGCTCCACCGGCCCGTACAGCCTGGTCACGCAGCAGCCGCTGGGCGGCAAGGCGCAGTTCGGGGGCCAGCGCTTCGGCGAGATGGAAGTGTGGGCGCTGGAAGCCTACGGTGCCAGCTACATCCTGCAGGAGATGCTGACGGTCAAGTCCGACGACGTGAACGGCCGCACCAAGGTGTACGAGAGCATCGTCAAGGGCGAGCACGCGATCGAGGCCGGCATGCCGGAGTCGTTCAACGTGCTGGTCAAGGAAATCCGTTCGCTCGGCATCGACATCGAGCTCGAGCGCAACTAAGGAAGGAAAGGGAAGAAAGCCATGAAGGGACTACTCGACCTTTTCAAGCAGTTCACCCCGGATGAGCATTTCGATGCCATCAAGATCGGCCTGGCGTCGCCGGAGAAGATCCGCAGCTGGTCCTTCGGCGAGGTGAAGAAGCCCGAGACCATCAACTACCGCACCTTCAAGCCCGAGCGCGACGGCCTGTTCTGCGCCAAGATCTTCGGCCCGATCAAGGACTACGAGTGCCTGTGCGGCAAGTACAAGCGCCTGAAGCACCGCGGCGTGATCTGCGAGAAGTGCGGCGTCGAGGTCACGCAGACCAAGGTGCGGCGCGAGCGCATGGGCCACATCGACCTGGCCGCACCGTGCGCGCACATCTGGTTCCTGAAGAGCCTGCCGTCGCGCCTGGGCCTGGTGCTCGACATGACGCTGCGCGACATCGAGCGCGTGCTGTACTTCGAGGCCTACGTGGTCGTCGACCCGGGCATGACGCCGCTGAAGAAGTTCTCGATCATGACCGAGGACGACTACGAGGCCAAGCGCACAGAGTACGGTGACGAGTTCATCGCGCTGATGGGCGCCGAGGGCATCAAGAAGCTGCTCGAGGACCTGGACCTGGATGTCGAGATCGAGAAGATCAAGAACGACAGCACCGGCTCGGAACTGAAGATCAAGAAGAACTCGAAGCGCCAGAAGGTGCTCGAGGCCTTCAAGCGCTCGGGCATCAAGCCGCAGTGGATGATCATGACGGTGCTGCCGGTGCTGCCGCCGGACCTGCGTCCGCTGGTGCCGCTGGACGGCGGCCGCTTCGCCACCAGCGACCTGAACGACCTGTACCGCCGCGTCATCAACCGCAACAACCGGCTGGCGCGACTGCTGGAGCTGAAGGCGCCCGAGATCATCGTGCGCAACGAGAAGCGCATGCTGCAGGAAGCCGTCGACAGCCTGCTCGACAACGGCCGCCGCGGCAAGGCGATGACCGGCGCGAACAAGCGCGCGCTGAAGTCGCTGGCCGACATGATCAAGGGCAAGGGCGGCCGCTTCCGCCAGAACCTGCTCGGCAAGCGGGTCGACTACTCGGGCCGTTCGGTGATCGTCGTCGGCCCGACGCTGAAGCTGCACCAGTGCGGCCTGCCGAAGCTGATGGCGCTGGAGCTGTTCAAGCCCTTCATCTTCTCGCGTCTCGAAGCCATGGGCATCGCCACCACGATCAAGGCGGCGAAGAAGGAAGTCGAGTCCGGCACGCCGGTGGTGTGGGACATCCTCGAAGAGGTGATCAAGGAGCACCCGGTCCTGCTGAACCGTGCGCCGACGCTGCACCGCCTGGGTATCCAGGCCTTCGAGCCGGTGCTGATCGAAGGCAAGGCGATCCAGCTGCATCCGCTGGTGTGCTCGGCCTTCAACGCCGACTTCGATGGCGACCAGATGGCGGTGCACGTGCCGCTGTCGATCGAGGCGCAGATGGAAGCGCGCGTGCTGATGCTCGCGACGAACAACGTGCTCTTCCCGGCCAACGGCGAGCCGTCGATCGTGCCCAGCCAGGACGTGGTGCTGGGCCTGTACTACGCCACCCGCGAGCGCATCAACGGCCAGGGCGAGGGCATGGTCTTCCGCGACCTGGCCGAGCTGCAGCGCGCACTCGACAACGGCGCGGTGGAGATCACCGCCCGCGTCAACGTGCGCCTGACCGAGCACGTCAGGCGTGCCGACGGCGAGTTCGAGCCGGTGACCAGCCTGGTCGCGACCACCGTCGGCCGTGCGCTGCTGTCGGAGATCCTGCCCAAGGGCCTGCCCTTCAGCAACATCAACAAGACGCTGAAGAAGAAGGAGATCTCGCGCCTGATCAATGTCAGCTTCCGCAAGTGCGGCCTGAAGGAGACGGTGATCTTCGCCGACAAGCTGCTGCAGAGCGGCTTCCGGCTGGCCACCCGCGCCGGCATCTCGATCGCGATCGACGACATGCTCGTGCCGGCACAGAAGCACGGCCTGATCGAGCGCGCCGAGAAGGAGGTCAAGGAGATCGAGCAGCAGTACGTCTCGGGCCTGGTGACCGCCGGCGAGCGCTACAACAAGGTGGTCGACATCTGGGGCAAGACCGGCGACGAGGTCGGCAAGGTCATGATGGCCCAGCTGTCGAAGGAGAAGGTGGTCGACCGCAACGGCAGCGATGTCGAGCAGGAGTCGTTCAACTCGATCTACATGATGGCCGACTCCGGTGCGCGCGGCTCGGCGGCGCAGATCCGGCAGCTGGCCGGCATGCGCGGCCTGATGGCCAAACCGGACGGCTCGATCATCGAGACGCCGATCACGGCCAACTTCCGTGAAGGCCTGAACGTCCTGCAGTACTTCATCTCCACGCACGGCGCGCGCAAGGGCCTGGCGGACACGGCGCTGAAGACCGCGAACTCCGGCTACCTGACGCGCCGCCTGGTCGACGTGACGCAGGACCTGGTCGTGATCGAGGACGACTGCCACACCAGCCAGGGCATCGCGATGCGCGCGCTGATCGAAGGCGGCGAGGTCATCGAGAGCCTGCGCGACCGCATCCTCGGCCGCGTGACCGCGGTCGGCGTGCTGCACCCCGAGACGCAGGAGGTGCTGATCGAGGCCGGCGAGATGCTCGACGAGGACGCGCTCGACGCGATCGAGGTCGCCGGGGTCGACGAGGTGAAGGTGCGCACGCCGCTGACCTGCGAGACCCGCTACGGCCTGTGCGCCAAGTGCTACGGCCGCGACCTGGGCCGCGGTGGTCTCGTCAACGTCGGCGAGGCGGTGGGCGTGATCGCCGCGCAGTCGATCGGTGAGCCGGGCACGCAGCTGACGATGCGGACCTTCCACATCGGTGGTGCCGCGTCGCGTGCGGCGGTGGCCAACAGCGTCGAGGCGAAGAGCGAGGGCATCGTCGGCTTCAACCCGACGATGCGCTACGTGACCAACGGCAAGGGCGAACTGGTCGTGATCTCGCGCTCGGGCGAGGTGATCGTTGCCGATCCGCACGGCCGCGAGCGCGAGCGCCACAAGGTGCCGTACGGCGCGACGCTGAACATCAAGCCCGACCAGACGATCAAGGCCGGTACGGTGCTGGCCACCTGGGATCCGCTGACGCGCCCGATCATCACCGAGTTTGCCGGCCGCGCGAAGTTCGAGAACGTCGAGGAAGGCGTGACCGTCGCGCGCCAGGTGGACGAGGTCACCGGCCTGTCCACGCTGGTGGTGATCGACCCGAAGCGCCGCGGCGCGACCAAGGTCGTGCGGCCGCAGGTCAAGCTGCTCGACGCCTCGGGCCACGAGGTGAAGATCCCCGGCACCGACCACTCGGTGACGATCGGCTTCCCGGTCGGCGCGCTGATCCAGGTGCGCGACGGCCAGGATCTGATGCCCGGCGAGGTGCTGGCGCGCATCCCGATGGAAGGGCAGAAGACGCGCGACATCACCGGCGGCCTGCCGCGCGTGGCCGAGCTGTTCGAGGCCCGCAGCCCGAAGGACAAGGGCATGCTGGCCGAGATCACCGGCACGATCAGCTTCGGCAAGGAGACGAAGGGCAAGGTGCGGCTGCAGATCACCGACCCGGACGGCAAGGTCTACGAGGAGCTCGTGCCGAAGGAGAAGAACATCCTGGTGCACGAGGGCCAGGTCGTGAACAAGGGCGAGCCGATCGTCGACGGCCCGGCCGAACCGCAGGACATCCTGCGCCTGCTCGGGGTCGAGGAACTGGCGCGCTACATCGTCGACGAGGTGCAGGACGTCTACCGTCTGCAGGGCGTGAAGATCAACGACAAGCACATCGAGGTGATCGTCCGCCAGATGCTGCGGCGCGTGCAGATCGTCAACCCTGGCGAATCCAGCTACATCGCCGGCGAGCAGGTCGAGCGCAGCGAGCTGCTGGGCACGAACGACCGGCTGCGGGCCAACGGCAAGATTCCGGCGACCCACGCCGACCTGCTGCTCGGCATCACGAAGGCGAGCCTGTCGACCGACTCGTTCATCTCCGCCGCGTCGTTCCAGGAGACCACCCGGGTGCTCACCGAGGCGGCGATCATGGGCAAGCGCGACGAGCTGCGCGGGCTGAAGGAGAACGTCATCGTCGGCCGCCTGATCCCGGCGGGCACCGGCATGGCCTTCCACCAGGCGCGCAAGGCGAAGGAGGCGATGGACGAGAACGAGCGCCGTGCGATCGCGCTGCAGGAGGCCGAGGAGCTGGCTGCCGTCCAGTTGGCCAACGTCGACGCCGCGATGGCGGCGCAGGCGACCGAGGCCGCCGGCGATCGCGACGAGTGAGTCCGGCCTCGCCGGCAGAGGGGGGGCGGCCGCGGCCGCCCCTTTTCTTTCAGCCGGCCGATGCGGCCCAGGCGGAAGGGGTGACGATCGCCAGGCCGGCACGGCGGGCGCGACGCGCCAGCGCCAGCAGCGCGCGGTCGTGGCTGACGAGCCAGCGCGCGCCGGTGACGATGGCGAGGTCGAGGAACATCTGGTCGTCGGCGTCGCGGCAGCGCGGGATCGGGGCGGCGGCGGGTGTCGGCCCGACCCACAGCCGGGCGTTGGCGTCGTAGGTGCGAAGGGCCCGGCCGAGGTCCGGGCGCCAGCGCTGCAGCGCTGGGCGGCGCAGCACGTGCACCAGCTCTTCGCGCATGGCCGCAGTCGCGTGCCAGACCAGATCGCCGGCGGTGACCGCGCGCACGAGCGGCGCGACCTGCGCGTCGTCGAAGACGAGCCAGTCGAGCACGACGTTCGTATCGATGACGGCGCCGATGGTCATGGGTCGTCGAGGGAAGGACCCCGCGGACAAGCGAACGGCGCTTGCGCCTTGCCCCCGCGGGCCCGGCGGAATATAATTGAAGGCTTTTGCAACGAAGGCTGGCCAAGACTCGGCAAACCGGGCCGGGCGCCAGCCGGGCGGAACGAGGGCGCGGGCGCGATGCCGCGACCGGCCCGCCGCCCCGATGTCGAGTCCGTCAAGCAGGTCGCTATGCCAACCATCAACCAACTCGTGCGCCAGGGCCGCCAGGTCGAGGTCACGAAGTCCAAGTCGCCCGCGATGCAGAACTGCCCGCAGCGGCGCGGCGTGTGCACCCGCGTGTATACGACGACGCCGAAGAAGCCGAACTCGGCGCTGCGCAAGGTGGCCAAGGTGCGGCTGACCAACGGCTTCGAGATCATCTCCTACATCGGTGGCGAGGGTCACAACCTGCAGGAGCACAGCGTCGTGCTCGTGCGCGGCGGCCGGGTCAAGGATCTGCCGGGTGTGCGCTACCACATCGTGCGCGGCTCGCTCGACCTGCAGGGCGTCAAGGATCGCAAGCAGGCGCGCTCGAAGTACGGCGCGAAGCGGCCGAAGAAGGCTTGAGCCCAGAGCGGCCAGGAGAAGGCGGGCGCGAGCCTGCCTAAGTAAGCGAAGGGCCCGATGGCCCTTCCGGGCGGCCGTCGCGAGACGCCGCCAGCTGAATCGAGAGAAGGAAGACCGTCATGCCCCGTCGTCGCGAAGTTCCCAAGCGCGAGGTGCTGCCCGATCCGAAGTTCGGATCGGTTGAGCTCTCGAAATTCATGAACGTGATCATGGAAGGCGGCAAGAAGGCCGTCGCCGAGCGCATCATCTACGGCGCGCTCGAGCAGATCGAGAAGCGGGCCGGCAAGGATCCGCTCGAGATCTTCGTCGTCGCGCTGAACAACATCAAGCCGATGGTCGAGGTGAAGAGCCGTCGTGTCGGTGGTGCGAACTACCAGGTGCCGGTGGAAGTGCGCCCGGTGCGCCGCCAGGCGCTGGCGATGCGCTGGCTGAAGGAGTCGGCGCGCAAGCGCAGCGAGAAGAGCATGGCGGCCCGGCTCGCGAACGAGCTGCTCGAGGCCTCCGAGGGCCGCGGCGGCGCGATGAAGAAGCGCGACGAGGTGCACCGCATGGCCGAGGCGAACAAGGCGTTCTCGCACTTCCGCTTCTGAAGCCCCGCGCCGAACCGAAACCGCCTCCCGGCCGCTTCCGAGGGTTAGCCCTAACCCGGAGGCGGCCCCTGTCTTTGGAGTGAGACCATGGCCCGCAAGACCCCCATCGAGCGCTACCGCAACATCGGCATCAGCGCGCACATCGATGCCGGCAAGACCACGACCACCGAGCGCATCCTGTACTACACCGGCGTCAACCACAAGATCGGCGAGGTGCACGACGGCGCCGCGACGATGGACTGGATGGAGCAGGAGCAGGAGCGCGGCATCACGATCACCTCGGCTGCCACCACGTGCTTCTGGAAGGGCATGGACCTGTCCTTCCCCGAGCACCGCATCAACATCATCGACACCCCGGGCCACGTCGACTTCACGATCGAGGTCGAGCGCTCGATGCGCGTGCTCGACGGCGCGTGCATGGTCTATTGCGCGGTCGGTGGCGTGCAGCCGCAGTCCGAGACGGTCTGGCGCCAAGCGAACAAATACAAGGTGCCGCGGCTCGCGTTCGTGAACAAGATGGATCGCACCGGGGCCAACTTCTACAAGGTCTACGAGCAGATGAAGGCGCGGCTGAAGGCCAACCCGGTGCCGGTCGTGATCCCGATCGGCGCCGAGGAGCGCTTCACCGGCGTGGTCGACCTGCTGAAGATGAAGGCGATCGTCTGGGACGAGGCCTCGCAGGGCATGAAGTTCGAGTACCACGACGTGCCGGCCGACCTGCTGGACGAGGCGAAGAAGTGGCGCGAATACATGGTCGAGGCGGCGGCCGAGGCGAGCGAGGAGTTGATGAACGCCTACCTCGAGTCGGGCGACCTGAGCGAGGCGCAGATCAAGCAGGGTCTGCGCCAGCGCACGATCGCCACCGAGATCCAGCCGATGCTGTGCGGTACCGCGTTCAAGAACAAGGGCGTGCAACGCATGCTCGATGCGGTGATCGAGTTCATGCCGTCGCCGATCGACATCCCGCCGGTGCCCGGCACCGACGAGGACGACAAGGAAACCTCGCGCAGGGCCGATGACGGCGAGAAGTTCGCCGCGCTGGCGTTCAAGCTGATGACCGACCCCTACGTCGGCCAGCTGACCTTCGTGCGTGTCTATTCCGGCGTGCTGAAGAGCGGCGACTCGGTCTACAACCCGATCCGCGGCAAGAAGGAGCGCATCGGCCGGATCCTGCAGATGCACGCCAACGAGCGCGAGGAGATCAAGGAGATCCTGGCCGGCGACATCGCCGCCTGCGTCGGCCTGAAGGACGTGACCACCGGCGAGACGCTGTGCGATCCGGACGCGATCATCACGCTCGAGAAGATGGTCTTCCCCGAGCCGGTGATCAGCCAGGCGGTGGAGCCCAAGACCAAGGGCGACCAGGAGAAGATGGGCATCGCGCTCGGCCGCCTGGCGCAGGAGGATCCGTCGTTCCGCGTGCGCACCGACGAGGAGAGCGGGCAGACCATCATCTCCGGCATGGGCGAGCTGCACCTGGAGATCATCGTCGACCGCATGAAGCGCGAGTTCGGCGTGGAGGCCAACGTCGGCAAGCCGCAGGTCGCCTATCGCGAGACGATCCGCAAGCCGGTGAGCGATGTCGAAGGCAAGTTCGTGCGCCAGTCCGGCGGCAAGGGCCAGTACGGCCACGTCGTGCTGACCATCGAGCCGCAGGAACCGGGCAAGGGCTTCGAGTTCGTCGACGCCATCAAGGGCGGCGTCGTGCCGCGCGAGTTCATCCCGGCGGTGAAGAAGGGCCTGGAGGACACGCTGCCCAACGGTGTGCTCGCGGGCTACCCGGTGGTCGACGTCAAGGTCACGCTGACCTTCGGCTCTTACCACGAGGTCGACTCGAACGAGAACGCCTTCAAGATGGCGGCGTCGATCGGCTTCAAGGACGGCTGCCGCAAGGCGCAGCCGGTGATTCTCGAGCCGATGATGGCGGTCGAGGTCGAGACGCCCGAGGACTATGCCGGCAACGTGATGGGCGACCTGTCGTCCCGGCGCGGCATGGTGCAGGGCATGGACGACATGCCCGGCGGCGGCAAGATCATCAAGGCCGAGGTGCCGCTGTCGGAGATGTTCGGCTACAGCACCACGCTGCGCTCGATGTCGCAGGGCCGCGCGACCTACACGATGGAATTCAAGCACTACGCCGAGGCGCCGAAGAACGTCGCCGACGCGATCGTGACCGCGAGAACCAAGTAGAAGAGCGGGCTCGCTGCGCGAGCCCTTTTCCTTGTTTCGGTCTTCCCGCCTCGGTGCGGCGCTGCCCGTGGCGCCGCGATGCGGAGAGACGCTAAAGCAGCACGGGAATCGTTCTTTGGACGGAGTTTGAAATGGCAAAAGGCAAGTTCGAGCGCACGAAGCCGCACGTGAACGTGGGGACGATCGGGCACGTGGACCACGGCAAGACGACGCTGACGGCGGCGATCACCTCGGTGCTGGCGTCGAAGTTCGGTGGTGAGGCCAAGGCGTACGACCAGATCGACGCGGCGCCGGAGGAGAAGGCGCGCGGCATCACCATCAACACCGCGCACGTCGAGTACGAGACCGCGAACCGGCACTACGCGCACGTCGACTGCCCGGGGCACGCCGACTACATCAAGAACATGATCACCGGCGCGGCGCAGATGGACGGCGCGATCCTGGTGGTCTCGGCCGCCGACGGCCCGATGCCGCAGACGCGCGAGCACATCCTGCTCGCGCGCCAGGTGGGCGTGCCCTACATCATCGTCTTCCTGAACAAGTGCGACATGGTCGACGACGCCGAACTGCTCGAACTCGTCGAGATGGAGGTGCGCGAACTGCTCAGCAAGTACGAGTTTCCCGGCGACGACACCCCGATCGTCAAGGGCTCGGCCAAGCTCGCGATGGAAGGCGACAAGGGCGAACTGGGCGAAGGCGCGATCATGAAGCTGGCCGAGGCGCTGGACAGCTACATCCCCACGCCGGAGCGCGCGGTGGACGGCACCTTCCTGATGCCGGTGGAAGACGTCTTCAGCATCTCCGGCCGAGGCACCGTGGTCACCGGCCGGGTCGAACGCGGCGTCATCAAGGTCGGCGAAGAGATCGAGATCGTGGGCATCCGGCCGACGCAGAAGACCGTGTGCACCGGCGTGGAGATGTTCAGGAAGCTCTTGGACCAGGGCCAGGCGGGAGACAACGTGGGCATCCTGCTGCGCGGCACCAAGCGCGAAGACGTCGAGCGCGGCCAGGTGCTGTGCAAGCCGGGCAGCATCAAGCCGCACACGCACTTCAGCGCCGAGGTGTACGTGCTGAGCAAGGAAGAGGGCGGGCGGCACACGCCGTTCTTCAACAACTACCGGCCGCAGTTCTACTTCCGCACGACGGACGTGACCGGGGCGGTGGAGCTGCCCAAGGACAAGGAGATGGTGATGCCTGGGGACAACGTCGGCATCACGGTCAAGCTGATCGCGCCGATCGCGATGGAGGAGGGGCTGCGCTTCGCGATCCGCGAGGGCGGCCGCACCGTCGGCGCCGGCGTCGTGGCAAAGATCATCGAATAAGGCGGACCATCATGCAGAAGCAGAAGATCCGCATCCGCCTGAAGGCCTTCGACTACAAGCTGATCGACCAGTCGGCGCTCGAGATCGTCGAGACCGCCAAGCGAACCGGCGCCATCGTCAAGGGCCCCGTGCCGCTGCCCACCCGCATGCAGCGCTTCGACATCCTGCGCTCGCCGCACGTCAACAAGAGCTCGCGCGACCAGTTCGAGATCCGCACGCACCAGCGGCTGATGGATATCGTCGACCCGACCGACAAGACGGTCGACGCGCTGATGAAGCTGGACCTGCCCGCCGGCGTCGACGTCGAGATCAAGTTGCAGTAGGCAGCCCCGGGAGGGAGGCCCCGTCAGCGGCGGCCGACCCTGCTAGAATAGAAAGCTTTCGCCGCTGCCCCTTGGGCAGTAGGTAAACCGGTCGGCCGAAGAGGTCGACCGGAACCGCCCCGGCCAATCGATGTCGGGATCGTGAACAAGGTGTCGGCCGCTCCTGTCCGGGGTGTGGCCGGTACTGGAGAAACTCATGAGTCTGAGCCACCGTCTCGGATTGCTGGGTCGCAAGGTGGGCATGATGCGCATCTTCACGGACGACGGCGACGCCGTGCCCGTGACCGTGCTGGACGTGTCCAACAACCGCGTCACCCAGGTCAAGACCGACAGCACCGACGGCTACCATGCGATCCAGGTCGCGTTCGGGTCGCGCAAGGCATCCCGCGTCACCAAGCCCGAGGCCGGGCATCTGGCCAAGGCCGGGGTGATGGCCGGCGAGATCCTGCGCGAGTTCCGCGTCACGCCCGAGGTGGCGGCCGAGTACACGCCGGGCGCGACGTTGCCGGTGAGCCTGTTCGCCGCCGGCCAGCTGGTCGACGTGCAGGGCACCTCGATCGGCAAGGGGTACGCCGGCACGATCAAGCGCCACAACTTCAGCTCGCAGCGTGCGTCCCACGGCAACAGCCGCTCGCACAACGTGCCGGGCTCGATCTCGATGGCACAGGACCCGGGCCGCGTGTTTCCCGGCAAGAAGATGACCGGCCACATGGGCGACGAGACCGTGACGACGCAGAACCTCGCGGTCGTCCGCGTCGACGAGGCGCGCTCGCTGCTGCTGGTACGCGGCGCCGTGCCCGGCGCGAAGAACGGCCACGTGGTCGTCCGCCCGGCCGTCAAGGCCAAGAACAAGGGGGCCTGACGATGCAGCTCGAGCTCCTGAACGAACAGGGCCAGGCCACGGCCACCGTCGACGCGCCGGACACCGTCTTCGCGCGCGACTACAACGAGGCACTGGTACACCAGATCGTCGTCGCCTACCAGGCCAATGCGCGCCAGGGCACGCGCGCGCAGAAGGACCGCGGCACCGTCAAGCACTCGACGAAGAAGCCGTTCCGCCAGAAGGGCACCGGCCGCGCGCGCGCCGGCATGACCAGCTCGCCGCTGTGGCGCGGCGGCGGCCGGATCTTCCCGAACACGCCGGACGAGAACTTCACCCACAAGGTGAACAAGAAGATGTACCGCGCCGGCATGGCGTCGATCCTGTCGCAGCTCGCGCGTGACGGCCGGCTCGCGGTGGTCGACAGCCTCGCGGTGGAGGCGCCGAAGACCAAGCTGCTGGCGCAGAAGTTCAAGGCCATGGGTCTCGACTCCGTGCTCGTCATCGCGGAGGCGGTCGACGAGAACCTGGCGCTGGCCTCGCGCAACCTGGCCAACGCGCTCGTGATCGAGCCCCGCCAGGCCGACCCGCTGTCGCTGGTGTTCTACAAGAAGGTGCTGCTGACCAAGGGCGCGATCGGCCAGCTCGAGGAGATGTTCGCATGACGCCGAAGAAGCATGACGAAGGGCGGCTGGCCCAGGTCCTGGTGGCGCCGATCGTCTCCGAGAAGGCCACGCGCATCGCCGACAAGCACAACCAGGTGCTGTTCAAGGTGCTGCGCAGCGCGACCAAGCCCGAGATCAAGGCTGCGGTCGAGCTGATGTTCAAGGTCGAGGTCGCTTCGGTGCAGACCGTCAACCAGCTGGGCAAGACCAAGCGCTTCGGCCGCATGATCGGCCGCCGTGACCACGTGAAGAAGGCCTACGTCTGCCTGAAGCCGGGCCAGGAACTGAACTTCTCCGGGGAGGCCGCCTAAATGGCCGTCGTCAAAGTCAAGCCGACTTCGCCCGGCCGCCGTGCCGTGGTCAAGGTGGTGCACAAGCACCTGTACAAGGGCCGCCCCGAAGCGTCGCTGCTGGAGCCGCAGTTCCAGCATGCCGGCCGCAACAACAACGGCCACATCACGATGCGCCACAAGGGCGGTGGGCACAAGCACCACTACCGCGTGGTCGACTTCCGCCGCACGAAGGACGGTATCCCCGCCAAGGTCGAGCGCATCGAGTACGACCCGAACCGCAGCGCCCACATCGCTCTGCTGTGCTACGCCGACGGCGAGCGCCGCTACATCATCGCCCCGCGCGGCCTCGAGGCCGGTGCGACCGTGATCAGCGGCTCGGAGGCGCCGATCAAGGCCGGCAACACGCTGCCCATCCGCAACATCCCGGTCGGCTCGACGGTGCACTGCGTCGAGTTGCAGCCGGGCAAGGGCGCGCAGATCGCGCGCTCGGCCGGCACGTCGGTGACGCTGATGGCGCGCGAAGGCATCTACGCCCAGTTGCGCCTGCGCTCGGGCGAGGTGCGCAAGATCCACATCGATTGCCGCGCCACGATCGGCGAGGTCGCGAACGAAGAGCACAACCTGCGCCAGTACGGCAAGGCCGGCGCGAAGCGCTGGAAGGGCATCCGCCCGACGGTGCGCGGCGTCGCGATGAACCCGATCGACCACCCGCACGGCGGCGGCGAAGGCCGCACCGGCGAGGGCCAGGCGCCGGTATCACCGTGGAACACGCTGACGAAGGGCTACCGCACGCGCAGCAACAAGCGCACGCAGACGATGATCGTCTCGCGCCGCAAGAAGTAAGGGGCGACCGGCATGGCACGTTCACTGAAGAAGGGTCCGTTCGTGGACCATCACCTGTTGGCCAAGGTCGACAAGGCCGCCGCCACCAAGGACAAGAAGCCGATCAAGACCTGGTCGCGGCGCTCGACGATCCTGCCCGAGTTCATCGGCCTGACGATCGCGGTGCACAACGGCAAGCAGCATGTGCCGCTGTACGTGACCGACCAGATGGTCGGTCACAAGCTCGGCGAGTTCGCGGCCACGCGCACCTTCAAGGGTCACCCGGCCGACAAGAAGGCGAAGAAGTAAGGGGACCACGATGGCAAGCAACATCGAAACCAAGGCCAGCCTGCGCGGCGTTCGGCTGTCGGTCGACAAGGGCCGGCTCGTCGCCGACCTGGTGCGCGGCAAGCCGGTCGGCCAGGCACTGGACATCCTGAGCTTCACCCAGAAGAAGGCCGCCGGCATCGTGCGCAAGGTGCTCGCTTCGGCGATCGCCAATGCGGAGCACAACGACGGCGCCGACATCGACGAACTGAAGGTCAGGTCGATCTACGTCGAGCAGGGCGCGACGCTGACCCGCTCGCGTGCCCGGGCCAAGGGCCGCGGCGCGCGCATCAGCAAGCCCACCTGCCACATCTACGTCACGGTCGGCACCGCCGAGAGCAAGGCCTGAGAACATGGGACAGAAAATCCACCCGACCGGTTTCCGCCTTCCCGTCACGCGGGCCTGGTCGTCGCGCTGGTTCGCGAACAAGCGCAACTTCAGCCAGATGCTGGCCGAGGACCTGCACGTCCGTGACTACCTGAAGAGCAAGCTGAAGAACGCCGCCGTCTCCCGCATCCTGATCGAGCGCCCGGCGAAGAATGCGCGCATCACGATCTACTCGGCGCGCCCGGGCGTGGTCATCGGCAAGAAGGGCGAGGACATCGAGAACCTGAAGGCCGAACTCGCCAAGCGCCTCGGCGTGCCGGTCGCGGTCAACATCGAGGAGATCCGCAAGCCCGAGATCGACGCGCAGCTGATCGCCGATTCGATCACGCAGCAGCTCGAGAAGCGGATCATGTTCCGCCGCGCGATGAAGCGCGCGATGCAGAACGCGATGCGGCTCGGCGCGCAGGGCGTGAAGATCATGTCCTCGGGGCGGCTGAACGGCATCGAGATCGCGCGCTGCGAGTGGTACCGTGAAGGCCGCGTGCCGCTGCACACGCTCAAGGCCGAGATCGATTACGGATTCTCCGAGGCCAAGACGACCTACGGCGTGATCGGCGTCAAGGTCTGGGTCTACCGCGGCGACCGGTTGGCGCACGGCGAGGCGCCGACCGCGGCCAAGACCGAGGGCGCCGAGGACGACCGCCGCTCGCGCCGCCCGGCGCGCCCGGGCGCGCCGACGACACGCACGCGGCCCGGGGCC
>JAFLDG010000169.1 GCA_017302495.1 Burkholderiales bacterium | reverse complement strand
CTTCAAATCTTTTGCCGAGCTAAAGGAGCTAATTCCAAATGAACGATTACATGAGCTACCCCAAAGCATGGAAGCCCGATCAGGAAGAGTTTCAGGACTTGATGATGGCGAGCGCCGCGCGCTACGAGGCGCTGTTCGCCGCAGCGGACGACGCCGCGAGCGGATGGCCCTATCCGTTCTTCCTCGCCCATGCGCTGCCGGCCGACGCCGGCCCCGAGGGGCTCGGCGCGGTGCGGGACTGGCTGGCCGAGTGGAAGCTCGACGGCATCCGCGCCCAGCTCGTGCGCCGCGGCGGCCGGGCGTGGCTGTGGTCGCGCGGCGAGGAGCTGATCACCGACCGCTTTCCCGAACTCGACGCGGTTGCCGCCGCGCTGCCCGACGGCACCGTGCTCGACGGCGAGATCGTGGCCTGGCGCGACGGCGCGCCGGCCCCGTTCCAGCTGCTGCAGCAGCGCATCGCGCGCAAGCGGCTGACCGCGCGCGTGCTGGCCGAGGCGCCGGCACGCTTCATCGCATTCGACCTGCTGCAGTGGCAGGGCGCCGACTGGCGCGAGCGCCCGCAGGCCGAGCGCCGCGCCCGGCTCGAGCAGGTCGGTGCCGCGCACGGCCTGGCGGTTTCGCCGCGCCTGCACGCCGACGACTGGGCCGGCCATGCGGCGCATCGCGACCGCAGCCGCGCACAGGGCGCGGAAGGCCTGATGCTGAAGGCGCTGGACGCAACCTACGGGATCGGCCGCGTCCGCGGCGGCTGGTGGAAGTGGAAGGTCGATCCGCTGCGCCTCGACGCCGTGCTCGTCTACGCGCAGGCCGGCCACGGCCGGCGTGCCGGGGTCTACACCGACTACAGCTTCGCGCTCTGGAACCGCACGCCGCGCGACGCCGCCGAGGCGGCCGAGGTGGCCGACGCGATCGCGCGCCGCGAACCGGCGCGCGCCGGCGCGCTGCAGCTGGTCACCTTCGCGAAGGCCTACTCGGGCCTGAGCGATGCCGAGTTCGCCGAGGTCGACCGGGTGATCCGCGCGACGACGATCGAGAAGTTCGGCCCGGTGCGCAGCGTGCGGCCGACGCTGGTGTTCGAGCTGGGCTTCGAGGGCGTGAACCTCAGCCCGCGCCACAAGAGCGGCCTGGCGGTGCGTTTCCCCCGCATGCTGCGCATCCGCCGCGACAAGCCGCTGCACGAGGCCGACACCCTCGAGGCGCTGCGCGCGCTCGGTTCCCTGGCGGAGGGCTGATACCGATGGGCGAGCGAGCGCAGCGATGTCGGCGGCGGCTGACGGCGCATCGCTGGGGATCAGTTTCTTGTTGCGAGTTCAACCTGCCGGCCGGTTCCTGCTGCTCGCGACGGGCAGGTTTCTGGCATGGCGGCGGCGGTGAACCAAAGTCGTCGCGGCCAACCCTGGAGCGGCCCCTGATTCAGGAGATCCTCATCAACCGGAATCTGGTGTCGCAGCAGCCGCCCGAGGCCACGGCCCGCGGGGTGCAACTTGGACACGCGCCGGCTGCGCCGTGCCTGCTCAGGTCGGCCCCGGGCGTGTAGGGCGGCCTGCGGCGCTGACCGCGCGGCCGATCACGACGCAGCAACCCAGCGCGAACAGCGCCAGCGATCCCGGCTCGGGCACCGCGGCGATCGTGGCGACGACGTGGTCGCGCAACCCGTCGATGCCGGTGAACCGGTAGCCAGCGGGGGCCAGCAGTTGCGTGGGGGTGTCGCGCCACCTCGTGTCTCCCAGGCCGAGCTGGCCGTACTCGTTGTATCCCCACACCCACAGGCTGCCGTCAGCGGAGAGTGCGTAGCTGGAGGCATTAGTGGCCGCGATATCGACGAAGTCCCTGGGCTGGTCCAGCACCAGCGCGGGCGTAGCGCCAAACCCCACCCCCGCCGTCCAGGTCCCCCACTTGTAGACGTTGCCGTTCTGGATCGCGAGGCTGTGCTCATATCCGGCCGCGACGGCGGTGACGCCGCTGGACAGGCCGGTGACGTCGACCGGGACGTTGCTCCAGGTGGTCGACCCGTTGCCGAGCTGGCCGTCTGAGTTCAGTCCCCATGCCTTGGCCGCCCCGTTCTGGATCGCGAGGCTGTGCCCATAACCCCCCGCCGCGACGGAGGTGACGCCGCTGGATAGGCCGGTGACGTCGACCGGGACGTCGCTCCAGGTGGTCGACCCGTTGCCGAGCTGGCCGTAGACGTTATTTCCCCATGCCTTTGCCGCCCCGTTCTGGATCGCGAGGCTGTGGAATCGTCCCGCCTCGATGGCGGTGACGCCGCTGGACAGGCCGGTGACGTCGACCGGGACGTTGCTGCTCCAGGTGGTCGACCCGTTGCCGAGCTGGCCGTCTGAGTTCAGTCCCCATGCCTTTGCCGCCCCGTTCTGGATCGCGAGGCTGTACGCATATCCGGCCGCGACGGCGGTGACGCCGCTGGACAGGCCGGTGACGTCGACCGGGACTTTGCTGTCGGTGTTCGACCCGTTGCCGAGCTGGCCGTGGTGGCCCCTTCCCCATGCCTTTGCGGCCCCGTTCTGGATTGCGAGGCTGTGCGACTCTCCCCCCGCGACGGCGGTGACGCCGCTGGACAGGCCGGTGACGGCGACCGGGACGTTGCTGTGGGTGGTCGACCCGTTGCCGAGCTTGCCGCCGTTATGTCCCCATGCCAGCGCCGAGTCGGCCCGGGCAGCCGACGCGCCGCCCAGGCTCAGCGACAGCGCTCCCCCCCAAACGGAAGCGCGCACCGCCGACCGTCGCCAGATGGATGTCCGCATCTTCCGCATGGCAACTCCTCATGCCGTCGTGGCGCTCCCGCGGGTCGCCACCCCGCGCGCCCCGCATTCCGAGGCGCAACCGACGGTCAGCCTGCGGCAATGGCGCGGGTTGCACGTTGACCCGGATCAACGCATGTGCCGATCGCCGGGTCTGAAGCGAAAGGCTTCCCTTCCGGCGGGCTGGGCCCGCACGACGCAGCCGATCCGCCAGAGCCTGCGGATGAGGCGGTTCGCGGTCTGGCTGGCGCCGGTGCGGTCGAAGCGGGCTGCGCCGGGTTCGTGCCACCCGGTGCCGTCGCGCAGCCTGTGCCAGGCGGCGGTGCGCATCGAGGCGGCGACCGCGGCGATCGCTTTCTTGGCTCGGCGGCATGCGCACCAGGCGATGGAACCGAGCCTGCAGGCAACTGCCCTTGGCGCGCGCCGCCAACCCTGCGGCTTGAACTGGCGTGGTCGCGAGCCACTGGCCGCGGCGGCGCGCGCGGGTGCTGCGGCGCGTGCCTGCGCTCTCGTCGCTGCGCGGGCACATGCAGGCCCAGGACAGCAGGTGGCCGGGCGTCTGGAAGCGCGACAAGCCGCTGCACGAGGCCGACACCCTCGGCGCGCTGCGGGCGCTCGGCTTGCTGGCGGAGGGCTGATGCCGAGCAGTGATCGAACGCATCGGAACCGATGGCGGCTGACGGCGCCTTGTTGTCAGCCGAGACGACGATGCGGCGGGCAACAACGCAGCGGACCAACCGTCGACCCGTTGCCGCCTCTTGCTGCATCGGACCGAAGCGGTCCCGCAATGGCGCTGGTGCACAGATGGCACCGATCGGTGGCGCCACGCGGTCGGGGGTCGGCCAGTCGGCGTAATCCGGCGGCCAGGACAGCCGCACGCGGGTGTTGGTCACGACGCCGTTGCTGCGACACTTGCCGGTGTGACCAACGACGCTCCCGTCTTGCTGATCGGCCCCTGGCCACCACCGGTGCACGGCATGGCGGTGATGCACGCCCGAATGGCCGATGCGATCGCAGCGCGTGCACCGGTACGGCGGTTTGACGTCGCAGGCCCGGTGCCACGTCGCGGCGACCCGCCGGGCCGAGCGGGTCGGGTGGCGAACCTCGTGGCGCTCGCGGCTTGCATCGGCCGCGCCATGCGCGCGCAGCCGCGTCCGCGATCGGTCTTCCTCTCGACGTCGGCTGGAGGTGTGATGTGGTTCGACGCCTGGTGCGCGAGCCGTGCTGCCGCCGCTGGCGTGCCGCTGCACGTGCACCACCACAGCTGGGCCTGCCTTGAAGACGGCGGGCTGGCATGGTACCGGCGTGGCGCGTTCGCGAGGCTTCGGCCGCATCGCCACTGGGTGCTTTGCGAGGCGATGCGTGAGCGGCTCGTCAGCCGGCATGCCGTCGAGCCCGAGGCGGTAGGCGTGCTGTCCAACGCGGCCCTCTGCCCGCCGGTCGTCTGCGGGGGCAAGCCCGTCCGGCCGCCGCCCGGCGTGCCGTTCACGCTGGGCTTCTTCTCGAACGTGGTGGCCAGCAAGGGGATCGGGGCGTTCCTCGACGTGGTGGAGCGACTGCAGGGCGCCGGTCGCTTGGTGGCGGCACGCGTGGCCGGGCCGGTCGACGCGTCGATCGCGACCTTCGTGCATGGCCGGCTGGCTGCGCTGCGGGACGCCCGCTACGTCGGCGCCCTACGCGGCGACGCCGACAAGAGGTCTTTCTTTGCCGGCGTGCACCGGCTGCTGCTGCCCAGCCGACACGTACACGAGGCCGAACCGCTGGTCGTCATCGAGGCGCTGGCGCACGGCGTGCCAGTCATCGCCACCGACCGCGGTTGCCTGCCGACAGCCTGGGCCCATCCGCGGGTGGTTCGGCTGTTCGCGGCTGATGCGTTCGTTGACGCAGCCAGCGTGGCAATCGCCGCATCGATGGACGCTCCCGACGACCTCGCCGCCGACGCCGCGGCCGCCACCGCGTGGCACCGGGCCCGGCACGACGCGTCAAGGGCTCAGCGCGAGGCGGCGCTGGCCGAGATCACGCAGGCGCCGCCGGCGGACTGAGCCGGGGATTCCGACGCGGCGCAGCGGGCCCGCCGCCGGTCATCGCCGCAGCCCGTCGCGCTGCCGCCGCCAGTTCCACCAGCGCCGGCGCAGGCGCTCCCAGCGCAGTTGCCACGGACGGCGCAATTCGTCGTCGTGGTTTGGCCGCAGTGCGGCACCGTCGACGGCGCGCGAGTGGTAGAAGTTGGGCAGCGCGTGCAGGTCGCGCATCGGCAGGTGGAACACCGGGCACGCGGGCGAGGCCTGCGGCGGTACAAGCCACGACCAGTCGCCCGACGGCACGCGACCGGCCGCCTGCTCGCGGCGGGCAAACTCCATGTACTGCTCGCTCGCGGTGTGGTGGTCGATGATCGTCACGCCAGCCAACCCGAAGCTGTGCAGCACGGCGCGATTCAGCTCCAGCAGCGCACGGTCCTTCCACAATGGCGGCCCCGGCGCACCGGGATCGTCGCCTAGCGCCCGAGCCACATCGGCCAGCCAGTCATAGCGGTGCTCTTCGGCGAGGTTGCGCGACGCGATCTCGGTGCCCATGTAGAAGCCATTGAACGGTGCGCAGGGGTAGTCCATGCCGCCGATGGTCAGAACCATGCCGGTCACGCACGGCACCGCATACCAGCGCAGGCCTAGCGCCGCGATGCCAGGGTCGGTCGGGTGAACGATCGGAAGTTCGCGCCGGGCCTCGGGCGGCACCTCGTACAGCAGGCGGCGCCCGCCCGGCTCGCGCACCACCAGCGGCAGCACGTCGAAATCGCCCGGCTCGCCCGGCGGCTGCCAGCCGAGGGCGCGGGCGATGCGGGTGGCTTCGATGTGCTGCCGGTCGCCGACCACCCGGCCGTCGGGCATCGGATGGCCGGCGTACTGAACCACCTGTTTGCTCTCGATGTAGGCCGGCAGCACCCCGCCGCGCACGGGTGCGAACACGGTGATCATCGAGCGGATGCGGCCGTCGCCCAGAGCGGCCGCCGCGTGTGCGAAGGTGCCTGCGGCGATCTCGTCGGGCCTGGTCACCGTGCGGGCGCCCACCACCTCCAGCGACTCCCAGAACAGCCGACCGAGGCAGCGCGCATGGTGGCGCCATGCTAGGCGCGTGCCGTAGGCTAACTCGTCAGGCGTGTGATCGTACCAACCCTGCCGCTGCAGGTCTCGCCGCACATCGGCCAGGCGCGTGGCCAGCGGCGGCGCACCCTGCGCCTCGGCGCCGGTCTCGCGGTAGTAACGCCGCACGAACGAGCGAGCCTCGTCCTCGCGTTCCGCTGCGGACAGCCGCCTCAGGCGCCGCCGCAGCGGGTCGGACGCGGCATGGGTGTCTACCGTCACATTAGGCCGTCGAACGCACGTGCCGACGAGCGGATCGGCCGCCGGTTGATGGTGAAGACGGCCTCCAGCACCTCGGCCTTCGCGCGCCGGTAGGCGGCGCTGCCAGTATCGACGTTGACGTAGCGCACGCGACCGCGCCGTTCGTCGAGCGCGACGATGCGGATCTGTGGGAAGGTGCCAGGGGGGTTCAGAACCTGTTCGTACACGGGCGTGGCCTCGTAGATCGAGAAGTCGTTGCAGCGCACGCGGTCGATGAAGCGGCCGTGCTCTCGCAGGAAGCGCGCGGTGGCAGCCAGGTCATCCGCCGTCTCGCCCGGGAAGCCCTTGAACATCGTGCAACGCACGCTCAGGCCGGCGGCATGGGCCTCGCGGATGAACTGCGCGTTGGCTTCGACGCTGCAGCCCTTGTCCATTAGGTCGAGCATGCGCTGGCTGCCCGATTCCAGCCCGAAGCTGACCCGCCGCATGCCCGCTGCAACGAGGGCGCGCAGCTCGTGGCGCGACAGGCCGTTGTCCTTGCGGGAGTCGACGTGCACCGTGCCTACCCACTGGGCGCCGGGCACCACGCGCTGAGCGTGCTCGGCCAGCCCGCGTAGCAGGTGCGGGTAGCTGTTGAGCTTGATGTCCAGAAAGAGGAAGTTCTGCGTTTGGTGGCGGCGGGACTGCTCGCGCATCTCGTGCAGAACCGACTCGACGCTGCGCGTGCGGTAGGTACGCCCGCTGGCCGACCGCACGTCGCTGCAGAACGTGCAGCGCGCCCACTGGCAACCGCGGCCGGCCATCAGCGGAATGACGCGGAAGCGGTAGCGGTCCCACGGGAAGTCGGTGAAATCCGGCACCGGCACCGCGTCGAGATCGCGCAGCGGCGGCATCTCGCGCGAGTGGCGGCCATCGGGCAGCGTGACGCCGTCGAAGGCCAGCAGGTCTCCCCGGGTGATCGCGGTCTCGACGATCTGCGGCAGCACCCAGTCGACTTCGCCGCCAACGATGCCCGTCAGCCCAGGCACGCCACGCCACGCGTCGGCCGTGCCAGGCATGTTGAAGACAGGCCCACCCAGCAACAGCGGGATGCCACGCTGCGCCGCCAGCCGGCCCACCTTCACCACCGTCTCGTAGTGTTGCAGGTAGGCAGAAAGCAGGACCACGTCCGGGCGGCCGTCAAGCACGCGGGCCACCTCGCGCAGCACCAGCGGGTGTGGCCGCTCGCGCCAAGCGGCACGAGCGGCGCGGGCCGCGTCGCGGCCCCAGCGGAAGGCGGGCGCAGTGCTCAGATGGATGCGGCGCTGCCAATGGTCGAGCCAGGTCTCGCGGTGCTCGCGCTCGGCCGCCGGCACGTCGTACGCCAGCGGGCACAGTACCTCGGCGTCGAAGCCGGCATTGCGCAGCGACGCGACGAGAATGCCGATCGCCAACGTCGGAAAGGTCGAGAAATTGTTGAGGTCGACCAGCGCCGCGCGGTACCGCACCCGATTGATTGGCGCCGCGACCAAGGCGGACCCGGCGTTGAGTGGCCGCGCGGGCCGTGCGCCTCGCTCGCGCCGAGGCGCCGCGGTGCGCTCGGCCACGCGCGACAGGGGCAGAGGCTGCGCCACGTGCTCGTCCATTCTCGCTCCCCCGGTGCTGGTTTGGCGGCGGAGGATACGGGGACGGCGCCAACCTCGGCCGTACCGCGGTCACCCCGATTCAGGGGGGCGGCCGGCGATAGTCGACAGGAGCCCTTGGCGCGCCTGCAGCAAGTCCCGAGCGGCATCGCCGCCGATCTGCCGCGGACTGAAGCGCCTGGGACTGGCACCGCGCCATCTCGTTGTGCTGATTCGGCAGGTACTTGACCTTGCGCCGCGGTGCTCCGACTTCGACTCTGCCCTTAAGCTATGCGGCCCTCGATCTGGGCTGCCGAATGCCCGCTCGGGGTCGCAAGCCGCAATCGGCCAGAAGGCGCTGGATCACGGCCTGAGGGGCAGCAACGCGCCGGCAGGCGCCGCCGACAACCGATGGGTTCGTCGGCGATGCGGAACGGGCCGTCTCGGGGATAGCCCTGCGACGCGACGCGGGCAGCGGTGCGCGCGCCGCGGCCCGGGTAGACCCGCATCGCGGCGCTCGCATCGCGACGGTCCAATGCCGGGTCGCCGACTCCGCCGCCCGACCCCCGCATGGCGCTGAACGCCGCCGTCGTCTTCCTCAGCGCCTTCCTGCTGTTCCTGGTGCAGCCGATCATCGCGAAGATGATCCTGCCGCGTTTCGGCGGCAGCGTCGCCGTCTGGGCCACCTGCCTGGTGTTCTTCCAGGCCGCGCTGCTGCTCGGTTATGCGTTCGCGCATCGGCTGGTGCAGAACGACCACCGCCGCGGCTGGCGCATGGCCCACGGCGCGCTGCTGGTCGCGAGCCTCGCGCTGCTGCCGATCGTGCCGGCAGCGGCGGCGCCGTCGGCCGCGCCGCCGGCCTGGCAGATCGTGCAGCTGCTGGTGCTCACGGTCGGCCTGCCGTTCACGCTGCTCGCCACCACGAGCCCGCTGCTGCAGGCCTGGATGGCGCGCAATCCGGCCACGCGGCACCCGTACCGGCTGTTCGCGGTGTCGAATCTGGCGTCGCTGGCCGCGCTGCTCGCCTACCCGTGGCTGATCGAGCCGTGGCTGCCGACGAGAGTGCAGGCCTGGGGCTGGTCGGCGGCCTTCGCGGCTTACGTGCTGCTGATCGGCTGGGTCGCGTGGCGCCGGCTGCCGGCGGTCGTGGCCGCGCCCGGCTCGTCGCCGCCGGTCGCGGCAGCACGCGAGCCGGCGCACGACGCGCGCTTCGGTTCCTGGTTCGCGTTGTCGGCGCTCGGCAGCTACGAGCTGCTCGCGATCAC
>JAFLDG010000168.1 GCA_017302495.1 Burkholderiales bacterium | reverse complement strand
TTAAGTTTGGCAGGTGATACAGTCGTCTCGATCTCTGATTTTGAATGGCAAGATGACCAAGGGAATTTTAGCTATGACAAAGTAAGTGAAAGCTTCTCAGGATTCGGAAGCACGCTCGAAAGGGCGGCGGCGCCGCGATCGTCAGCACCGGCGGCGGCGGTTCTGGCGCGGGCGGCGGCGGATCGAGGTCGCCGCCGAGCGTGATGCCGTTGCCGGCACCGCCGACGATTCGGTTCTCGAGCAGGCGCACCCGCTCGCAGCCGGCGCGCAGGTGGATGCCGCCGATCGCGCGGTACGGCTGCTGCGGCAGCAGCAGCGCGAGCGCGAAGGTCCAGACCCGCAGCGCGTAGGCCAGCACCAGCTGCGGGAAGCGGTACAGGACTTCGGGCCGTGCGCAGGGATCGGCCGGGTCGCGCGTCGGGTCGTCGTCCGGCACCTCGGGCTCGTCCGGCGTGGTGTCGACGAAGGGCAGCAGCACCAGCGTGTTGCGCTCGACCAGGCTGTCGTCGGCGGCGAGCGAGATCGTGGTCAGCCCGGCCACCGTGTCGAGCAGGTGCAGCCGGTTGTTCGCGATCTGCAGCTCGGCCGCGTCGTCGGCGCGGATGCAGTGCACGCGGCCGATCATCCGGTTGTCGCGCACGACCACGTCGCGGCTGCCCTGCACCAGCACATCGATGCCGTCGTAGGTCAGCAGGTCGAGGTCGTAGACGCGGATGCCGATGCAGTCGACGAGGTGCAGGATCGGCGCGCTGCGCGTCTCGGTGCGCGGCAGCACGAGCGAGCGCCGCGGGCAGCCGTGGATCGTCACGTTGCGCCGGCCTTCCAGGCGCAGGTTCGCGCGGTGCAATCCCGGCAGCAGGCACAGCTCGCCGCCGGCGAGCGGCAGGTGCGCGGCCGCCTGCTCGAGCGAGTTGAAGTCACCGAAGCTCGAGACGCCGTCGCCGACCAGGAAGGTGCAGCACAGTTTCTGGTTCGTCAGCGGCCGGAAGCGCTTGCGGCAGTCCTCGATCGTGCCGCTGATGCGGGTGTCGAGCCGGCCGGTCCAGTTGACCTCGGCCAGCGGCACGCGGTGGTAGACGATGCCCGCCGGCGGCGCGGTGTCGACCAGCACCGCCGGATTCGTGATCTCGCCGGCGCGTAAGGGGAAGGTCCAGTAGTCGCCCGGGCGGTAGTTGCCGTTGGCCGGCGGGTCGAACACAAGCCGGATGCCGTCGCGCAGTTCGACCGGGTTGATCGAGTTCGTGAACGAGGCGATGTCCTCGATGCCGTCCCACAGCCGGAAGAACACCGGGTCGGTGGTCGCGGGCAGCGCGCCGAAGAGCGGCGGCTGGGTCAGGTCGAGGTCGTTCTCGGCGTTCAGCGTCGCGAGCGCGCCGTAGACCACGTTCCACGCGCCGGCGAGTTCGTCGTACTGCAGCGCTTCGAGATAGAACCCGGTCAGGTTCGAATGCACGATCGCGGCGCGGCCGGCGTCGATCGTCACCCGCGGCGGCACGACGGTCGCGTCGAAGCGGCCGCGGCCGCACAGGCCGCCGTTGAAGCGCGACCACTTGAAGCGCGCGGCGAGGCCGCCGGTCTCGGCGATCTCGATCCGGTACAGGTGATGCTCGAAGCCGGTGTAGCCGCCGCCGCCGACCACCGGGCAGTCGCCGGCGATCGCCACCGTCGGCGCCAGCGACGCGGTCAGCCGGCCCTTCGCCGCCGGATCGTCGCGCAGCCGCGGGCCGATCGTCGTGCAGTCCTCGCCTTCGGCCAGCCGCAGCAGGCGGAAGCGGACATTGACGAACGCGCGCTCGGCGGTGTCGGGCCCGCCGAGCGCCGGCTCGACCAGTTGCTGCGGGTACTGGAAGCCGTGCAGCGCCTCTTCCGAGACCTCGAGGATGACCGCGTCGCGCACGCCGTCGCCGATCGTCGCCGGCGTCGGCAACGGGGTCGCGATCGGCGGCCCGAGATAGGCGGCTTCGCGCTCGACCGCAACCAGCGGCGCCGCGGCTGCGCCGGCGAGCCGGGTCAGGATGCCGTCGACCCAGGCGCGGCCCGGATGGACCATGACATGCACCGCGCCGCCGGCGACGAACGCGGCTTCGACCGCGAAGCCGTCGGGCGCTTCGGCCGGCACCGCGCAGACGCCGGCGCCGATGATGTCGCGCCCGGCCTGGCCGTTCCACGCCAGTTCGAGCAGCTCGCCTTCGCTCAGGTCGGTGTCGAGCGTGACCCGGCCCTGCTGGTGCAGCACGCCGCTGACGTTGCGCAGCACGCCGTTCGCGGCCGGGTCGACGCCGCGGCCGTGCTCGTGCGGGTCGAAGTGCAGGTTGGAGAAGTCGCCTTGCATGGCTGTCTCCCAGGTCGATTCAGGTCACCGGTACGGTCAGGGGCCGCGTGCCGACCGGCATGAATTCGGCCAGCCGCAGGTTCAGGTTGGCCCACTTGTGCGCGTCGAGCAGGAAGCCGAACGCACCCATCGCGTCGTCGCCGGGGCCCAGCGTGCGGATGCGCCGGTCGGCGCGGTCCGCGAGCTGGGCGTAACCGGGGGCGTTGAAGCGCTCGGAGACGAAGGCCTGGCGCGCGTCGGGCGCGAACACGCAGAAGTGGTTCGGCGGCAGCCGGTTCGGCCCCGCCGAAAAGCTCGAGTGCTTGATGCAGCCGTGCTGGTCGTCGAGCACCGAGAACGGTTGCGTGAAGATGCCGCCCGAGCCGCCGACTTCGCTGACACGAACGCCGCCGAAGACGGTCAGGCCGTGGAAGTCCAGCGGCGCGCCGAAGGCATTCGTCGGGTCGGTCGCGGCGCCGATCGCCAGCGGCGCGCCGAACGGGTCGCCGACGCCCTGGCCGGCGTCGACGATGCTGTCCTGCAGGTCGAGCCGGTAGCGGTCGTCGACCGCGATCGAGCCGGCGATCGAACGCTGCAGCACGATGTCGGGCGTCGGCACGAAGGCGGCTTCGTCGGCCGGCACGGTGAAGCCGTAGCCGTTGACCAGCCGCAGGGCCGGCTGCAGCGGCGCGCGTGTGCCGTCGCGAAGGCCATGCCCACCGGGCGCGAGCGTGCAGCCGACGATCTCGAGCCGCGCGACCGCGGCGCGTTCGATCAGCGCATCTCCGGCGGCGAAGCTCGCCGGATCGGGCGCGAGATGGAGCCCTTCGAGCCGGACCACCGGCGTCGCGACGTTCGCGTCGGCCGGATTCACCGGCCGGAAGCGCAGCGGCTGCGCCAGCAGCACGATCGGCCGCTGGCCGTCGGCGGCACGGATCGTCAGCGACTGCGCGAGGCGCAGCGAATTGCCGCCGTCGATCACGGTACCGGGGACCGCGGCCAGGTCGATGCGATGGACCAGGCTGTCGTCGATCTGGATCACCACCGGCTGCGGCGCGATGTCGAGGTCGACCAGCTGGCTCTGCAGCGACGCGCCGCCGGGCAGCGCGCTCGCCCGGCGCAGCGTCACCCCTGGGTCCACGGCGAAGCGGCGGATGACCGGGTGCGCCCCCACCGGCCCGGCCGCGCCGTAGCTGAAGCTGGCGAAGATGCGCGGCGTCGTGCCCGCGGCATCGACCAGCGCATCGCGCTGCGCCTGGTTGCCGACGCCGAACAGCACGCGGCCGATGTCCGGGTCGATCACGATCTCGCCGTCACGCAGCGGGCGGCGCAGCCCGGCTTCCCACGCGCACAGGTTGTCGCCGCGGAAGACCCAGGTCGTGGTCGCGAACACCGGCTGCTCCGACAGCGGCAGGAACAGGTGCAGGCCGACGTCGCCCAGGTCGAAGCCGGCGGGCGGGATCGGCGCATCGTCGAAGAAGTCGATCGCGACGTAGGCCTCGGGCCGGCCGGCCTCCGTGCCGCTGGTCAGCCGCGCATCGAGCATCGGCCCCGGCACCGCATCGGCTTCGGTCAGCGGCGCGACCACGCCGCCCGAGGTGCCGGGTTGGAGGAAGCCGGGGCGGCTGGTGTTGAACAGCAGCACCGGCAGGTCCAGCGGATGCAGGTCGAAACGCACCGCGAAGCGCGCCAGGCCGACCGGCTGCGGACCGAGGTCGGTGGCGCCCTTGGCCAGCGGCTGGATCAGCCGCAGCCGGTAGGCGGCGAGCCGCCACAGGAACACCGCCAGGTTCGGCAGGTTGATGCGGCGCGCGCAGGCGTTGTGCTCGGCGGCGTCGCCGGGCTTGACGTCGGCGGTGCAGGCGAAGGGGTCGAAGGGCGTGCCGAGCAGCGCGAGCGCGGCCGGGTCGCGCACCGGCACCGTGCCGCCGCGCGGCGTGAGCCGGTGGCCGAGCGCGATCAGCCGCGGATCGGCATGCGGCGGCGTGCCACCGGCGTCCGGGCGCTGATGATTCAGGTGCTGCGCCCAGGCCAGGTTCTCGCGCAACTCGACCGCGCGGCAGGCCCAGCCGGTGAGGTTGACCGCGAGCCGCTCGACCGCGCCGAGCGTGCCCTTGCGCCGGCGCAGCGCGATCGTGTCGGCGACGTCGGCGCGAAGCGTGCGCGGATCGCCCTTCAGGTGCGAGCTGCCGAGCAGGTCGGCCAGGTACGGGATGACCCAGTCGTCGCAGGTGTCGATGAACAGGTCGTCGTAGAGCTGCGCGATGTGGTCGTGCAGCGCGCCGAAGGCCTGCTCGACCGCGGCGAGGTAGGCGCGCAACTGGTCCGGCGGCGACTGCTCGGCGTCGCGGACACGATAGATCTCGGGCAGCCGGTCGAACAGCGGGACCGAAGCGGCGGTCATTGGACGGCCCTCCCTGCAGCGTGCGCCGCGACGGGCACTGCGTGACGGCCCGGCGTCTTCATGCGCATTCCCCGGCCGAAGGCTCGGCCGCTTCGATCAGCGTCAGGTGGCGCGCATCGAGCTGCAGCAGCTCGCGCGGCGCGCAGGGCAGCGTCGCCAGCCGCGCGCGCGGCGCCGGCGGTAGCACGAGCGTCGCCGGGTCGCGCACGCCGCCGCCGAAGCGGTCGAGCGCGACCACCCGGCACCACAGCACGCCGGCCACGTTCTGCAGCACGCCCTCGATCCGGCTCGCGTACTCGCGCGCGCCGAGCCGGCGCGCATGCAGGCCGAACAGGCCGCGGCGTGCGTTTGCCGTGTCGCCGGCCAGGCCCAGCGCGGCGCGCAAGGCGGCGTCGACCGTGGCGGCCGGATAACTCGGATCGCGCGCATAGGCGACGTCGCAGAACACGTAGCGCAGCAATGCCTGCTGCGCGATCACCGGGTGCCGGTTCGGCCCGCGGCAGCGCTGCGCATGTGCGACCGCGTCGCGCACCGCGGCGAACTCGGCCTCGCGGCCGGCTTCGAGCAGCACGTTCAGCACCACCGCCGGCACGCCGTCGTGCAGGTCCCAGGTGGCGGTGGCGGTGACGACGCCGGGGATCGCCAGCGTCTCGGTCTCGTGGTCGCGCAGGCTGACGATGCGGCCCAGGCTCTGCACCTTGCCCGGCGCGGCCTCGCGCGCCTTGTCGGCGTCCTCGGGGTCGGCGCCGCCGGCGACGATGCCGGCGAGGGTGACCTTGTCGAAGCCCACCGGCCGCTCCGGCGCCGACGGCAGCGCGCCGGGTTTGATGGGCCCGCGCGCGCCGCTGCCGCTGCGGAACACCGCGACCACGTTCTTCAGGCCGGTGGGCAGGCGCGCGCCGGTCTCGCCGTCGCCGAACTGGACGTGGCTGCGGCCTTCGGCGTCCTCGCGCACGATGTAGACCTCGTCCTTGGGCCCACGGCCGAAGAGCGCGTCGACCCGCGTCCACAGCCGGCCGCCGACCCACACTTCCAGCTCGGGCCGGTGCGGCGGGGTCGCGTCGCCGGCGATGAAGTAGGTCAGCGGCGCCTTCGGCAACGTGAAGGTCTGGAAGGCCTGGGTCGCATCGCCGTTGCCGAGGACCGCTTCGCGCTCGGCCTTGCCCTGCGTCGCGTCGGCGAGGTTGCCGAACACCGTGATCGTGGGCGCGTCCTCGTCGAAGTCTTCCCTGCGGAACGGCGCCGGCGCGCGGTCGAAGCTCAACGGCCACATGCGCGGCGCCGGCGACGCCGACACGAACGCCGACTCCGCGTTGGTGACCACCAGCGCGACGCTGCGGCCGTCGGCGTGCTGCAGGTGCAGCCGCCGGCCGGCGAGCGGCTTCGCCTCGTCGGCGGTGCCGTAGAAGTACAGCGCGTTCGTGCCGCCGGCGAAGGCGCCGCCGGCGTAGCCGGTCGGCGGACGCAGCGTCAGCGCCGGGCTGGTGACCTCGTGGAAACGCAGCTCGCGGATGTCGGCGACCTCGTTCAGCAGGCTGCCGTTGGCGAGCAGCTGGTCGTTCAGCGTCAGCACGGTCGACGGGCCGACCAGGTTGCCCCAGTTCACGGTGCGGCCGCGCGCGCCGACGATCGTCTTCGTCACGGTGAAGGGCACCGGCACCGGCTGGCCGTCGAAGCGCGCGCGGCCCTGCACGATCAGCGTGCGGCCGGGCGCGAGATCGGGCGCCTCGAGGTCGAGCGGCATCTCGGTCTTGTCGAGCGCGGTGTAGCCGGCTCCGAAGCCGAAGGTCGAGTCGCCGTAGTAGATGAAGCGCTCGAAGCGCGTCGCCGCGGTCCTGCTGCCGGTGATGTTGCCGGCCGCGTCGGCCACCGGCGTGACGAAGTCGGCCGGCGCGCCGTGGCCGAAGTGCCGGAAGCTGCGGCCGATGCGGAAGGCACGCAGCGGCGCCACCCAGGCCTGCGCCGGGCCGGACTCCAGCTCGATCAGCACCCGGCCGAGCCGCGCCGTGACCTTGGCCACCGTCAGCAGCTGCGCCGCCGGCTGCGCGCTGTAGGCGGTGCCGGGGGTGCTGAACATCGCCTCGTCCGGCATCAGCAGCAGCTTGTCGCCGGGCTTCAGCTCGAACGCGGCCAGGCTGAGCGAATCGGTGGCGCCGGCAACGGCGGTCAGCTCGATCGTGGTCGCGTTTGCCGCGAGCGTCGGCGCCGGGATCCGCTGGCGGTAGAGGTGGAAGCGGCCGAGCGGCGGGTACGCGAGCAGCTCGGCCACGGTCTGGAAGTCGGCCGGGTCGGGCACGTCCTGCAGGTCGGCCTTGACCGGAAAGCCGGCGCGGATCGTGACCGGCTGGGTGCCGCGGACCTCGAAGGCGAAGGTCGCGAGCCCGCCCAGGCCCGGCGCGAGCCGGTAGCCGGTGAGCCGCACCAGTTCGGCGACGCTGTCGCGCCAGGCCGCCGTGCGCAGGTAGGCCTCGTTCGCGTAGTGCTCCTGGTAGAAGCTCAGGATGTCGCCGACGATCGCCGCGCCGTGCAGCAGCGCGATCGCAGGGTCGTCCGGCTCGCGGTGGGTCCAGGCCTGCAGCGGCAGCGCCGCGTCGATGCTGCGTTGCATCGCCTCGACGAAGTCCGCGTAGCGGCCGATGCGGTAGCCGATGCGCGGCAGCGCCGGCCGGTTGTTCGCGCGGCGCGGGAAGTCGAACGGGTCGTCGATCAGCGGGATGCAATTCATGGCCGTCGCCTACACAGACGAAGCGCTGGCTGCAAACCTTGAACCGCCCTGGCCAAGCAACCGCCGCGGAACCGGCTCCGCCGGGCCGCTGGCGGTGCCCCCTCGAGGGGGAGCGCCGAAGGCGCTGTACGGGGGTGGTTCATTTCATCCCCTCCCACCGCGGATGTCGAAGCGGATCAGCCCGCGCTGCAGATGGTCCGGGTCGTTCGCGAGCAGCAGCACCTCGTCGAAGCCCATCTCCAGCACCTCGGCATCCGGCACGCCGGGGGTCGGCGCGTCGAATCGCTTCATCACGATCGAGACCACGTGCTCGATGCCGGCCACCTGGTGCAGCCGGCCTTCGATCCGGCTGCGGTGCAGGGCCTGGCCGAAGCTCCATTCGTCCGGGTGGAAGAAGCCGCGCCGGCCGTCGCTCGTCCAGTCGTCGGAGAACTCCTGCTCGAGCACGAAGCGCAGGTCCTCGCGCCAGACCTCGGCCAGCGCGCAGACGACGATCCGGATGTCGAGCGGCACGAAGCGCGGCGGCCGCAATTCGATGTCCTCGCCGATCAGCCGCACCGCCTCGAGGTGGGCGGCGACCGCGGCGCGCAGCGGCTCGTCGAGCACCGTCGTGCCTTCGGGGTCGATGGTCACGCGCACCGTGCGCCAGCTGCCGGTCCAGGCGTAACGCGCGACCGCGCGCGCGACGCCGTTCACCTCCTCGGCGCGGCGCACGTAGTCGGCCAGCGTCACCGCGCGCAATTGGCGCGCGCGGTAGGCCTCGGGCGCGTTGCGGCGGATCTTCTCGGCCGGCTCCGCGTCGCGGCCGTCGGTCACGTCGAACGGGTTCCACACGCGCCGGATCGCGCCGCTCAGAGGCCCGGTCAACGCCCGCGCGAAGACCAGCTGGTCGGCGCCGATGTTGCCGGCCGCGCCGCCGCCGATCTGGTACTGCGCCTGCACGGTCGCACCGTGAGGCAGCCGCTGGCCGTTGCTGCCGTTGCCGAAGCGCAGCCTGCTCCGCCTTTGCTCGTCGGTCTCGACCATGAAGTGGTCGCCCTGCTCGGCGCTCGCGTCGCTGTGCACCAGCGACTCGACCTCGTCCCAGGCGTCGGTGCCGCCGGCGGGCACGCTGACCTCGACGTGCAGCGTCGATCGCGCCGGCACCTCGCCGCCGACCGGCGTCGGCAGGTACGCGAGCGGGCCTTCGGGCAGCGGCGCGAGCACCCAGTCGAAGCCGGTGCCGTAACGGTCCAGGCGCGTGAAGTGGCGCTGCTTGACCTCGGCGGTGTCGGCCGGCAGATCGGTGCCGGGCTCGTGGAACACCGCTGCCATCGGCCGGCCCTCGTACACCGGCACCAGGTTGCCGTGGAACATCGAGATGTCGGCGGTCGGCACGCCGTTGCAGAAGCTGGTGAAGCTGTAGTCCTGCCGCAGCGCGTCGCGCGGGTCCCAGTGCAGCCGGACGAGGAAGACGCTCGTCAGCGGGTCGAACACCGTCTGGGCCGCGAACGGCCCGACCGCGCCGGCGCGCAAGCGCAGCAGCTGGCGCTTGCGCGGGTTGCGGCCGTTCGGCAGGCCGGTCAGCGGGTTCAAGCGCTCGGCGATCAGCAGCTGGCGCAACTCGCCGCTGCGCACGAGGTCGCGCAGCGCGTCGGCTTCGGCCTGGC
>JAFLDG010000167.1 GCA_017302495.1 Burkholderiales bacterium | reverse complement strand
CCGATCCGGACGGGGCCCATCCGATCGCTGCGCCGCCATCGGGTCGGGCCGCACCGCCGATGCCCCGATGCGCCCGACCCTGACCCGCGAAGGCGGGCGGGCTGCCGGAGCGGCGGGCGCGGCAGGCAGGGTCGCCGCCCGGCGAACGCCCGGCGGCACCGCCCTACTCGGCCAGCTCGATCGAGCGGAACCCCACGCGCAGCAGCCCGCGCGCCTGCAGCCGCATCAGCGCGGCGCTCAACGTCTGGCGCGACACGCCGACCATCGTCGCCAGCTGCGCCTGCGACAGCCGGACGCGCGGCATAGTTGCGCCATGCTCGCGCTCGACCTGCGCCACCAGCTTCAGGCGCGCCAGCACCCAGTCGTCGCGGTTCAACCCCTGCGCATCGGCATAGGCGCGGTAGGCCGTGGCAAAGCGCTCGGCCACCAGCTGCGCGAAGTGGCGCAGCCAGCGCGGCTCCTCGTCGACCAGGCGCTGCCATTCCTTCGCGCTCAGGAACAGCGCCTGCGTCGGCGCGTCGGCGATCACGCTGCCGACCGTGCGCGCGCCGGACAGCAGCGCGTATTCGCCGGTCCACAGCCCCGGGCCGCCGACATGCATCAGCACCTCGCGCTCGTCGCCCACCGCGCAGACATGCCGCGTGCGCCCCTGCACCAGCCCGAACATGCCGCGCGCCGGATCGCCTTCGCGCAGCAGCACCTGGCCCGCCTTGAAGCGGCGCAGCACGCCGCGCTGCGCGATCCGGGCCTGCAACTCGGCCGGCAGCGAGGCGAACCATCGGCCGCGGCGCAGCACGGCGATCTCGGGGGCGTCGGGCGACATGGGTGGTTCAGGCGGCAGCGAACGGCAATGAAGGGTGCAGGCGACGAGCCTTTGCCCGGAGTTGTCGGGATTTTGACAACTTGTCGCGACGCCAACTGCAAACATCCGCGCTGCAACGCGCCGCACCCGGCGCGTCAGTCTCGCGAGGACGCGATCGGCAATGTTGACTCCCGCAGGCATGCCCGCATCAGGCGCGCTCCCGGCGGCATCCAATTGGCGCGTCGCGCTGGTGGCGTGGGCGCTGAGCCTCGGCTGCGCGGCCACGCCGCAGGCCCAGGCGCAGAACGACGGCAGCCCGGCGCCATCGCTGTGGACACGCGACACGCTCGGCGGCGACTGGGGCGGCTTGCGGGGCGCGCTCGGCCAGCATGGCATCGGCTTCAATTTCTGGGCCACCGGCTTCTACCAGGACCTGCTCAAAGGCGCGGGCAACGACGACGGTGGCTTCAGCGGCCGCGCCGACCTGTTGCTCAACGCCGACACCGGCAAGCTCGGTCTGTGGCCGGGCGGCGGTTTCCACGTCCACGCCACCTACCGCGGTGGCGACCTGCCGGGCTCGCGCGGCGGCGCGCTGCTGCCGGAGCACACCAGCGGCCTGTTGCCGCTGGGCGGCAAGGACGAAGTGGTGGCCACGTCGCTGTACCTGAGCCAGCGCTTCGGCGACGCCACCCGGCTGATGCTGGGCAAGATCAACGTCATCGATCTGCTGGCCAGCCACCCGTTCTTCGGCGGCTGGGGCACCGACCGCTTCTGGCACCTGGCCTTCGTCGCCCCGCCGAGCGGCGTCGTGCCGCCGGTGATCATGGGCGGCGTGCTCAGCCATTCGTTTGCGCCCTACGCGCTCACCGCGATGGTGTTCGACCCGAACGACCAGACCACCAACTACTCCTTCAACCGCCTGTTCGACGACGGCGTCAATGTCTCGCTCGGCCTGTCGTGGTCGGGTGAGTTCGCGCAGCGCAAGTCCGGCGCGGGCCTCACCGCCACCTACAGCACGGCCGAGGGTACCGACTGGTCGCAGATCGGCCTGCCGCCGGGCTCGCAGACGAGCACGAAGGCGGGTTCGTACAACGTCGCGGTCGAGCTGTCGCACCTGCTGGTGGAAAGCGCCGTGGTGCGCGGCAAGGGTCTGGGCGTGTACGCCAAGGCGGCCGTCGCCGACGGCAACCCGAACCCGATCAAGCGGTCGTTCGTCGGCGGCCTGGCCGGCCATGCGATCGTGCCCGGGCGGCCGCTCGACACCTTTGGCGTCGGCTACTTCTTCTACGATTTCAGCGACGAGTTGCAGGACGCCGTCGCGCCGGTCGGCAGCTTCAAGGACGAGCAGGGCATCGAGGCCTTCTACGCCTTCGTGCCTGCGCCCTGGCTGCGCTTGTCCGCGCACCTGCAATGGGTCAATCCGGCCAACGGCGCGAACCCGTCGGTGTGGCTGGGCGGCGTGCGCATGCGCGTCGCGTTCTGACCACAACAATGCAACGAACCTCCCTAGCGGCCCCGAGGAACACACGATGAACGGATCTCTCCAACGACGCGCGCCTGTCTTCGCGGCCGCACTGGCCTTGTGCCTGGCGGCCGCAGTGCCGGCCGCGGCCCAGCCCGTGGCCGACAGCATCTGGTCGGGCGGCCCGATCCTGACGATGAACGACCGGGCGATGCGCGCTCAAGCCGTGGCCGTGGCGGGCGGCAAGATCGTGGCCGTGGGCCGCCGTGCCGACGTGATGAAGCTGAAGGGCCCCAACACGCAGATGGTCGATCTGCAGGGCCGCACGCTGCTGCCAGGCTTCGTCGACGCCCACGGCCACATGGTCGTCGGCGGGCTGCAGGCGCTGTCGGCCAACATGCTGGCGCCGCCCGACGGCCAGGTGCGCGACATCGCCTCGCTGCAGCAGACGCTGCGCGACTGGGCGCAGAAGAACGCCGCCGCCGTCGAGAAGACCCAGCTGATCATCGGCTTCGGCTACGACAACGCGTAGCTGAAGGAGCTGCGCCACCCGACCAAGGAAGAGCTCGACGCGGTGTCGCAGGACATCCCGATCCTGATCATCCACCAGTCCTCGCACCTGGCGACGGCCAATTCGGCGATGCTCAAGGCGATGGGCATCGACGCCAACATCAAGGACCCGGCCGGCGGCGTCATCCAGCGCAAGCCCGGCAGTAACGAGCCCAACGGCACGCTGGAGGAAACCGCGTTCTTCGGCGGCATACCCGTGGTGCTGGGCCGCATCGGGCCCGAGGGCTTGAAGACCTTTGCGCGCGAGGGCGCCAAGCTGTGGGCGCGCTTCGGCTACACCACGGCGCAGGAGGGCCGGTCGATCCCGCCGGTCGCCGACCTGATGCGCCAGGTGGCTGGCGAAGGCGGCTTCGCCATCGACGTGACCACGTATCCCGACGTGCTGGTCGATCGCACCTACATCAAGGCCAATCAGAGCGGCGCCTACAGCAACCGCTTCCGTGTCGCCGGCGCCAAGCTCGTCGTCGACGGCAGCCCGCAAGGCTTCACCGCCTGGCGGGATCAGCCGTATTTCAAGCCGGTGGGCAACTTTCCGCCGGGTTACTCGGGCTATGCCTCAGCGTCCGGCGAGCAGGTCATGGATGCCGTGCAGTGGGCCTCCGAAAACGGCATCCAGGTCATCACCCACGCCAACGGCGAGCGCGCCTCCGACCTGCTGATCGCCGCACACCGGGCGGCACAGGCGCGCTTCCCCAAGGCCAAGGAGCTGCGCCCGGTCCTCATCCACGGCCAGTTCCTGCGCGAGGACCAGCTCGACAGCTACAAGGCGCTGGGCGTGATGCCGTCGCTGTTCCCGATGCACACCTTCTACTGGGGCGACTGGCACCTGGACCAGACCGTCGGCCCGCAGGCGGGTTTGAACATCTCGCCCACCGGCTGGGCACGCAAGCGCGGCATGATCTTCTCCAGCCATCACGACGCGCCGGTGGCCTTCCCCGATTCGATGCGCGTGCTCGACGCCACGGTGACGCGCCGCGCGCGCGGCTCGGGGCGCATCGTCGGCCCCGAGCAGCGCGTGGACGTGATCACCGCGCTGAAGGCGATGACGATCTGGCCCGCCTACCAGCACTTCGAGGAGAAGAGCAAAGGCAGCCTGGAGGTCGGCAAGCTGGCCGACTTCGTGATCCTGTCCAAGGACCCGACCGCCGTGCAGCCCACCGCCCTGGCCGAGATCAAGGTCACCGAGACGGTCAAGGAAGGCAAGTCCATCTTCCGCCTGGAACCCGGCGCGCGCGCAGATGCCGGCGCGCCCGACATCGGCCCGCTGCTGCTGGCCTTCGGCGGGCATGGCGGGCTGATCGACGCCTGCGCGCATGACGCGATGTTCAGGCTGACCGCTGTGATGGCGGGCGCGGGAGCGACGCGATGAAGTCGTCTGCCCTCAGTGCGGCGGCGAAGGCCGCACTGAGGCTCGCGCTGGCCGCCGCGGCCGCTCATGCCCCGTTGGCCGGTGCCGAGCGCAGCGCCAAGGATCTGGCCAAGGAGCTGTCCAACCCGGTGGCCGCGCTGATCAGCGTGCCCTTGCAGCTGAACTACGACCGCGGCATCGGCGCGGCCGAGGACGGCACGCGCTGGCTGCTCAACATCCAGCCGGTGGTGCCGGTGACGCTGAACGCCGACTGGAACCTGATCTCGCGCACCATCGTGCCGGTGGTGTGGCAGGACGAGATCGCGCCCGGCGCCGGCAGCCAGTTCGGCCTGGGCGACGTGGTGCAGAGCCTGTTCTTCTCGCCCAAGGCGCCGACGGCCGGCGGCCTGATCTGGGGCGCCGGGCCGGTGCTGCTGCTGCCCACCGGCACCGACGATCTGCTGTCGGCGCGCAAGTGGGGCGCCGGCCCGACGGGCGTGGTGCTGAAGCAGGACGGCGCGTGGACCTACGGCGCGCTGGCCAACCACATCTGGTCGGTGGCGGGCAGCGATGCGCGGCCCGACATCAGCGCCACCTACCTGCAGCCCTTCGTTTCGTACACCACGCCCGAGGCCTGGACCTTTGCGCTGAACACCGAGTCCACCTACGACTGGAAGAACCGGCAGTGGACGGTGCCGTTGAACGCCACGGTCTCCAAGGTCACGCGTATCGGCGAGCAGATGATCAGCTTCGGCGGCGGGGTGCGCTACTGGGCCGAGGGCCCCGACGCGGCGCCCACCGGCTGGGGCGCGCGGCTGTTCGTGACGCTGCTGTTCCCAAGGTGAACGGCGACTGCGGGCAGGACCCAGGTCGAGCCCGCCACCCCGCCGATATCAAGTTCACCGAGAGGGTGAAGGAAGTCAAGACCATCTTTCGGCTCGAGCCCGGCGCCCGCGCCGATGCCGGCGCACCCGACATCCGCCCGCTGCTGCTGGCCTTCGGCGGGCATGGCGGCGGGCTCGACGCCTGCGCGCACGACGCGATGTTCCGGCTGACCGCCGTGATGGCGGGTGGGCGGGCAGGCCGCTGACGATCTCTTGCGATGCCGGGAACCGAGTCGGGCAATCGTCTAGCATGAGCCGACGACTCGTTCGCGAGGAGACGATGGAGCGCCTGCTGGCCCGGTCCACCATCGCCGCGCTGTGCGCGCTGGCGGCGCCGCTGCCGGCGCCGGCGCAGACGCAAACGCCGGCCCCGCCGGTGACGCTGCTGCACGACGTGCGCATCTTCGACGGCAGCGGCAGCGCGTTGTCGGCGCCGTCGCAGGTGCTGGTGCGCGGCAACAGGATCGAGCGCATCGTGCCGGCTTCGGCCGCACTCGAGCGGCCCGCCGGCGCAACGGTGATCGACGGCGGCGGCCGCACGCTGATGCCGGGGCTGATCGACATGCACTGGCACACGGTATTCATGCGGCCCTCGCATTCCGAGCTGCTGAGCAGCGACGTCGGCTACCTGAACCTGATGGCCGGTGCCGAGGCCACGGCCACCTTGATGCGCGGCTTCACCACCGTGCGCGACATGGGCGGCCCGGCGTTCGCGCTGAAACGCGCCATCGACGAGGGCATCCTCGCCGGGCCGCGTGTCTACCCCTCGGGCGCGATGATCAGCGTCACCAGCGGCCACGGCGATTTCGCTGGCCGACCTGCTGCTGGTCGACGGCAACCCGCTCGACAACATCCGCCTGATCGAAGACCCGGGCCGCAACTTCGTCGTCATCATGAAGGACGGCAAGGTCTACAAGAACACGCTGGCGAAGATGCCGTAGGCACCAGGGCCGCGGCGGCGATCGGGGCGTGATCGGCTCCACCGATGGAAAGCGGCCGCGGTACCGGGTCGGGTCGCGCGTCGACAGCGGCCGGCCCTTCACGGCCGCCTGCGCGCCGATGGGGCGACGCGATCCTCGCCGCATCCGAAGCCATCGCGACGAAGGTTGCCGTGCGGGTTGATGCGTGCGGGATGATGCGTTGACATCAAATCGGTCCGCACCTACGATGCGTTCGTGCGCACGACCCTCACCCTCGACGACGACCTGGCCGGGCTGCTGAAGCGGCGCGCGCAGGAGCTCGGCGTGCCGTTCAAGGAAGCGGTCAACCGCACGATCCGCGCCGGCCTGGGCGAAGCCGCCAGGGCCCCGCGGGGCCAGGTGCCGAAGACCGTGCCGCACTCCTTCGGCTTCCGTCCCGGCATCGACCTGGACAAGCTGGGTCAGCTCGCCGACGAACTGGAGGCCGAGGCCTACGCCGCCACGGCCGCCACGGCCGCCACCGCCGTCAAGCCGCGTGATCCTGCCCGACGTCAACGTCCTCGTTCACGCCCATAACGCCGACTCCACGGTGCACGACGCCGCGCGGCGCTGGTGGGACGGCTGCCTCGCGGGCAGCCAGGGCGTGGGCCTGGCCTGGGCGGCGCTGCTCGGCTTCGTGCGCATCACCACGAACCGGCGCATCGTCGCGCGCCCGCTCAAACCCGCCGCGGTGATGGCGCGCATCGGGCGCTGGCTGGCGTTGCCGCACGTGCACATCGCGCAGCCTTCGGACCTGCACTTCGAGCGGCTGCGCGCCGAGCTCGAACGCCTGGGCACGGCCGGCAACCTGACGACCGATGCCCACCTCGCCGTGCTGGCGATGGAACGCGGCTACGTGCTGTATTCGACCGATGCCGACTTCGCGCGCTTTCCGGCACTGCGCTGGGTGAACCCCTGCCCGCGCTGAGCGCGGCGGCTGCCCCCTCTCAGGCCTCGGCATCCACCGTCCGGCCCTCGCGCCGCGCCGCGGCCAGCACCTCGCGGGCCGCATCGGCGTTCATCGCGAGGATGCCCAGGCCGACGATCAGGTCGGGCCAGGCCGAGGCCCAGACCAGCGTGACGCCGGCCGCGCCGAGGATCGCCACGTTGGCCGCCGCATCGTTGCGCGCCGACAGGTAGGCCGCGCGCACCAGGCTGCCGCCGTGGTGGCGCACGCGCGCCAGCAGCAGCGCGCAGCCCAGGTTGACCGCCAGCGCGCCCAGCGCCGCCAGCGACAGCGGCGCCGGCGCCGGCGGCAGCGGCAGCAGGAACTTCTGCCACGCGGTCCACAGCGTCAGCGCGCTCGGCACCAGCAGCAGCAGCGCCAGCCCCGTCGCCACCCGTGCCCGCCAGCGCGCGCTCCAGCCCAGCGCCAGCAGCACCAGCAGGTTGACGGCGGTGTCCTCCAGGAAATCGATCGAGTCGGCGAACAGCGACACCGAGCCGATGGCGCGGGCGATCCAGAACTCGACGAAGAAGTAGGCCAGGTTCAGCGCGGCCACCCAGGCGACGGCGCGGCGCAGTGCGGCGGGTGCGATGGGATCGGCCGGGTCAGGCATCGCCGTTGCGCCCGACGCGAAGTCCTTCGTGCCTACCTTGACCGCATGAAGCGGCGCGCCACGGCGCATGCAAGGCGCCGAAGAGGCCTGCTCACCAGCGCAGTTGTTCCGCTTCGATGCCGAGCGCTTGTGCCACCTTCTCGAGCGTGGCTCTGCGCGGTTGCTTGACGCGCTCCATCTGGGCATAGGCGGCCTGCGTGATGCCGATGCGGGCAGCGACCTCGGCCTGGGTGAGGCCGAAATGCTCTCGCCACGCCGCCATCGGCGAGACGCCCCGCTCGAACGAGAGGTTCACGACCTCGTTGGGCACCGTGCCGTGGGTGAACCCGCCCTTCATGCGGCGGAACTGCTCGTAGGGCACCACCACGAAGGCCGGCTTTCCGTCCTGGCCGACGATGATCTGGAACTCAGTACGTGCGTTCATTTCGCTTCCTGATTTCTTCAATGCTGACGATGCGGATGGCTCCGTCGAAGTCGAAAAAGACCCGGTAGTTGCCTACGCGAAGCCGGTAGCCGTAATCGTGGTTCGCCAGCGCCATCACGTTCCTGGCCGTGGACAGGTCGACCAGTTCCCTGGTAACCGCGTCTCGGATCTGCTTGCCGGTGTGTACGTCGATCTTGCGCAGTTGGCGGAGTGCCTTGGGCTGCCAGTTGATCGCGTTCACGGCGCGATCATAAGAAACGAATACGTATTGTCAACCGCCCCCAACCAGACCGTGGCGCATGCAGCATGCGGTGCACGGCATCTCTGCTCAGGCCGCCGCCCAGCGCGCCGGCTCGTCGGCCGCCGCGCCAGCCACCGGCCGTGCGCGGCCCAGCGCGGCCAGCGTGTCCAGGATCACCGGCAGCCCGTTGCCGGGCCGACAATCTGCGCCCGTCCGTCGATGCCCATTGCGCCGATGACCAGACCCGCCGCCACCCAACGCTCCAAAGCCAGGGCCGACCTGCGCGCGCCGGGCCTGCCGGGCGAGGCGCCCGTCGACCGCAGCGACGTGCCGCCGGCGATCCCCCGTGCCTTCGGCATGGCGGCCTTCGCGATGAACCGCTTCATCGTCGACCAGACCCTGCGCGCCGCCCGGCAGTTCGACAACGACATCGAGGCGATGACGCTGTTCGGCGTGCTGGCCCACCTGAACGTCGCGCATCTGATGCCGCCCGGCACGCGGCCCTCGCAGGCCTTGAACGCCCAGGGACGCCTGCCCGACCTGCCGGGGCGGATGCGGCCGATCCGATTGCGCGACCTGTGCCAGATCACCGGCCGGCCACGCGAGACCGTGCGCCGCAAGCTGCTGCAGTTGCAGGCCCAGGGCCGCGTGCGCCGGCTGGCGGCTGGCTATGTCTACGACGCCGCATGCGTGGACGCGCCGATGCGCGAGCTGGCCACCGATGGCGTGCGCCGCTTCCTGGCCACCGCCGAGCAGATCGGTGCGCTGCTGCGCGATGCCGAACAGGCCCTCGGCCCGGCAAGCGCCCGGCCCAGGTCACGTTGACCCGTGCGCCGCACGGGCGGCGCCGCCCCGGGTAGCGGGCCCGGGCTCAGCGGCCGCGCGGCATCGGGCGCGGGGGCGGCCGC
>JAFLDG010000166.1 GCA_017302495.1 Burkholderiales bacterium | reverse complement strand
GGCGCCCCGCCTCGGCCCTCGAGCCGCCGCCGATCCTGCGGCTGCGCTGCGGGCCGCTCCGCACCCTTCGCGCTTCGACCGCTGACGGTCGGGCGCCGCCTGCCGCCGCGCTGCCGATGGCCGCGGCCAGGGGAGACCCACGATGGAACGAAAGACCCCCATAACCCGCATTCCGGCCCGGCTGGCGGCGGGCGTCGGCCTCGCGGCCAGCTTCGCTGCCGCAGCGCAGGGAACCACGGCCTCGGAGCGCAGCGCCGGCGCCGTGGTCGTCACCGGCAACCCGCTGCGCTCGAATGCCATCGCGGCACCGACCTCGGCACTCAGCGGCAGCGACCTGGTCCTGCGCCGCGGCAGCACGCTCGGCGAAACGCTGGACGGCCTGCCCGGCGTGTCGTCGAGCTTCTTCGGGCCGAACGCGAACCGGCCGATGATCCGCGGCCAGGACGGCGACCGGATCCGCATCCTCAGCAACTCCGGCGTGCCCCTCGACGCGTCGGCGCTGAGCTATGACCACGCGGTGCCGATCGACCCGCTGGTCATCGAACGGATCGAGGTGCTGCGCGGCCCGGCCGCGCTGCTGTACGGCGGCGGCGCCATCGGCGGCGTCGTCAACAGCATCGACAACCGCATCCCGCGCGACCCGGTCGCCGCGCCCGGCGGCGCCGCGGAGCTGCGCTACGGCGGCCCGGCCACCGAGCGCGGCGCCGGCGCGCTGGTCGAGGCCGGCAGCGAGTCGTTCGCGGTGCACGCCGACGGTTTCTGGCGCAAGACCGACGACATGCGCGTGCCGACCTTCCTGCGCCCGACCGAAGGCGTCGGCCCGGTGCCGGCGGACACGATCCTGAACTCGGCGAGCGAGTCCTACGGCGGCGCGCTCGGCGGCTCGATGCTGTGGCAGGGCGGCTACCTCGGTGCCGCGGTCGACACCTTCCGCAGCACCTACGGCACACCGGCCGAGACGAACGTCACGATCGACATGTTCCTGAACAAGGTGACGCTGGCCGGCGAGGCGCGCGATCTCGGCGGCGTGATCGATGCCGTCAGCGGCCAGTGGCTGGCGTCGGACTACCAGCACCAGGAGCTGGAGGACGGCGCCGTCGGCACCACCTTCGAGAACCGCGGCTCGGACCTGCGCCTGCAGGCCGAGCATCGGCGCATCCCGCTCGGCAGCGGGACGCTGGCCGGGGTGTTCGGCCTGCAGACCGAGAACGCCGACTTCTCGGCGCTCGGCGACGAGGCCTTCGTGCCGAGCACGACGACGCGGCAGTGGGCGCTGTTCGCGCTCGAGGAATGGCAGCTGGGCAGCGGCAGCCTCAGCTTCGGCGCCCGCCTGGGTCAGTCGCGCGTGAGCTCGGACGGCGACGCGCCCGGGCAGACGCAGTTCGGGCCGCCGCAGTCGCGCCGCTTCACGCCCTTCAGCGCCGCGCTCGGCGGCGTGCTGGACCTCGATGCGCAGTGGCGCCTGAGCGGCAACCTCGCCTACACCGAGCGCGCGCCGACCTTCTACGAGCTGTACGCGAACGGCCTGCACGTGGCCACCGGCACCTACGAGGTCGGCAATCCGGACATGGCCCTCGAGAAGGGCACGAACGTCGACGCGGCGGTCGGCTGGCGCAGCGGCCCGAACCGGTTCGCGGCCGGCGCCTTCTACAGCGACTTTTCCAACTACATCGCCCTGCTCGCCACCGGCCGGCTCGTCGACACCGACGAAGGCCCGGTACCGGAGTACCTGTTCACGGGCGTGCCGGCGCGGCTGTACGGCGGCGAACTCGAAGGGGTGTGGCGCCTGCTCGACACCGGCGGGCAGCAGCTCGACCTGGAGGCCCGCTTCGACGTGATGCGGGCGACGAACCGCGCGCTCGGCGAGCCGCTGCCGCGGACCCCGCCGATGCGGCTGACGGCGGCGCTGAACTGGGCCCTGGGGCCATGGGCGGCGCAGCTGAGCGTCAGCCATGCCGCGGCGCAGAACGACGTGCCCAGCGACGACGTGCCGACCCCGGCCTACACGATGGTCAATCTCGCCGGCAGCCGGACCTTCGACCTCGGCGGCGGCAACAGCGGCCTGGCCTTCGTGCGGATCGACAACATCGGCAACGAACTGGCCTACAACGCGAGCACGATCGGCACCGTGCGGGCGAAGGCCCCGCTGCCGGGCCGCGGCGTGATGGTCGGCGTACGACTGAACTTCTAGCGCCGGCCGATGCGGCAGCCCCGGCGGATGTCAGCCGGATGGAGGCGCGGAGCGGAGTCGAACCGCTCTGAACGGATTTGCAATCCGCTGCATAACCGCTTTGCTACCGCGCCGCCGGGAACCTTCAAGGACAAGGCCCCGCGTGCGGGGCCTCGATTCCTGTCGACGTTCTGGAGCGGGAAACGAGTCTCGAACTCGCGACCTCAACCTTGGCAAGGTTGCGCTCTACCAACTGAGCTATTCCCGCGTCGGACACGCATTATAGCCACGCGGCCCGCCACCTCCGGGTCGCGCGGCCGCGATCTCAGTGCGGCAGCCCGTCGCCCGCGACCGCGGGCGCCGGCGCAGTCGGCTGCGCCGCCGGCTTGGCCGCGTCCTTCGCCGGCTCCTCCTCCGGCAACGGCTGCGGCGGCCGGTCGAGCGCCACCTCGAGCACCTTCTCGATCCAGCGCACCGGCACGATCTCGAGGTTGTTCTTCGCGTTCTCCGGGATGTCCTGCAGGTCCTTGACGTTCTCCTCGGGGATCAGCACGGTCTTCACCCCGCCGCGGTGCGCGGCCAGCAGCTTCTCCTTCAGCCCGCCGATCGCCGTGACCTCGCCGCGCAGCGTGATCTCGCCGGTCATCGCGACGTCGGCCTTCACCGGGATGCCGGTGAGTGCGGAGACGAACGCCGTCGTCATCGCCGCGCCGGCGCTCGGGCCGTCCTTCGGCGTCGCGCCGTCGGGCACGTGGATGTGGATGTCGCGCTTCTCGAACAGCTCGTCCTTGATGCCGAGCCGTGCCGCGCGCGAGCGCACCACCGACCGTGCCGCCTCGACCGACTCCTTCATCACGTCGCCGAGCTGGCCGGTGCGGATGATGTTGCCCTTGCCCGGCATCACCGCGGCCTCGATCGTGAGCAGGTCGCCGCCGACCTCGGTCCACGCCAGGCCGACGACCTGGCCGACCTGGTTCTTCTTGTCCGCGCGGCCGAAGTCGAACTTGCGCACGCCGAGGAAGTCGTTGAGGTTGTCCTCGGTCACGACCACCTGGCCCGGGTACTGCTTCAGCTGCTGGCCCTTGACCACCTTGCGGCAGATCTTGCTGATCTCGCGTTCCAGGCTGCGCACGCCGGCCTCACGCGTGTAGTAGCGCACGATGCCGCGCAGGCCGCCTTCGGTGACCTCGAGCTCGGCATCCTTGACGCCGTTGTTCTTCTGCTGCTTGGGCAGCAGGTAGCGGCGGGCGATGTTCAGCTTCTCGTCCTCGGTGTAGCCGGACAGGCGGATCACCTCCATCCGGTCGAGCAGCGCCGGCGGGATGTTCAGCGAGTTGCTGGTCGCGACGAACATCACGTCGCTCAGGTCGAAGTCGACCTCGACGTAGTGGTCGCTGAAACGGTGGTTCTGCTCGGGGTCGAGCACCTCGAGCAGCGCGCTCGACGGGTCGCCGCGGAAGTCCATGCCGAGCTTGTCGATCTCGTCGAGCAGGAACAGCGGGTTGCGCACGCCGACCTTCGACAGCGACTGCAGCACCTTGCCCGGCATCGAGCCGATGTAGGTGCGGCGGTGGCCGCGGATCTCGGCCTCGTCGCGCACGCCGCCCAGCGCCATGCGCACGAACTTGCGGCCGGTGGCGCGCGCCACGCTCTGGCCGAGCGAGGTCTTGCCCACCCCCGGCGGCCCGACCAGGCACAGGATCGGCGCCTTGACCTTGTCGACGCGCTGCTGCACCGCGAGGTACTCGAGGATCCGGTCCTTGACCTTCTCGAGCCCGTAGTGGTCCTCGTTCAGCACCTCCTCGGCATGGCCGAGGTCGTGCTTGATCTTCGTCTTCTTCGCCCAGGGCAGGTTGACCAGCGTGTCGATGTAGTTGCGCACGACGGTCGCCTCGGCGCTCATCGGCGACATCAGCTTGAGCTTCTTCAGCTCGCCCTCGGCCTTCTTGCGCGCCTCCTTGCTCATGCGCGCGGCCTTGATCTTCTTCTCCAGCTCCTCGAGGTCGGCGCCCTCCTCGCCGTCGCCGAGCTCCTTCTGGATCGCCTTGACCTGCTCGTTCAGGTAGTACTCGCGCTGGCTCTTCTCCATCTGCCGCTTGACGCGGCCGCGGATGCGCTTTTCGACCTGCAGGATGTCGACCTCGTGCTCGAGCAGCTCGAGCAGCCGCTCCAGCCGCTTGGCGACGCCGAACAGGTCGAGCACCGACTGCTTGGCCTCGAGCTTGAGCGGCAGGTGCGCGGCGATGGTGTCGGCCAGCCGGCCCGGGTCGTCGATGCCGGCGATCGACGTGAGGATCTCCGGCGGGATCTTCTTGTTCAGCTTGACGTAGGCGTCGAACTGCTGCGTCACCGCGCGGCGCAGCGCCTCGATCTCGGGCGAGGCGTCGCTGCCCGGCGCCACCGGCTCGACCTCGGCGGTGAAGTGCTCGCCGGCGTCGGAGATCGACAGCGTCTTCGCGCGCTGGATGCCTTCGACCAGCACCTTCACCGTGCCGTCGGGCAGCTTCAGCATCTGCAGGATCGAGCTGACGCAGCCGATCTCGAACATGTCGTCGGCCTTCGGCTCGTCCTTGCCGGCGGCCTTCTGCGCGACCAGCATGATCTGGCGGCCGGATTCCATCGCCGCCTCGAGGGCCTTGATCGACTTCGGCCGGCCGACGAACAGCGGGATGACCATGTGGGGAAACACGACCACATCACGCAAAGGCAACAGCGGCAGCGTGGTCGGCTCGGAGGGCAGGATCGGATGTCCGGACATGGGAACCTCTCTTTCTCAGCCCGATGTGGGGCCCGAGGCGGGGTTTGCAAGGCGGGCGGCCGCCGGCGGAACCGTGCGGCGCCGGGGCGGCGATCGCGCCTTCAGGCGCTGGCCTTGGCCTTCGGCGGCTCGCGGTAGACCAGCAGCGGCTTGCTGCCTTCCTCGACGATGTGCTCGTCCACCACCACCTTGGCCACGCCGTCGAGCGTGGGCAGGTCGAACATGGTGTCGATCAGCGCCAGTTCCAGGATCGAGCGCAGCCCGCGCGCGCCGGTCTTGCGCGCCAGCGCCTTGCGCGCGATCGCCGTCAGCGCCGACGACCGGATCTCCAGCTCGACCCCGTCCATCGAGAACAGCTTCTGGTACTGCTTGACGAGCGCGTTCTTCGGCTCGGTCAGGATCTGCACCATCGCCTCCTCGGTCAGCTCGCCGAGCGTGGCCACCACCGGCAGCCGGCCGACCAGCTCGGGAATCAGGCCGAACTTGATCAGGTCTTCGGGTTCGACGTCGCGGAAGAGTTCCGCGACCTTCTGCTCGCTCTTGCTGTGCACCGTCGCCGAGAAGCCGATGCCCGACTTCTCGGTGCGGTTCTGGATCACCTTCTCCAGCCCGTCGAAGGCGCCGCCGCAGATGAACAGGATGTTGGTGGTGTCGATCTGCAGGAAGTCCTGGTTCGGGTGCTTGCGCCCGCCCTGCGGCGGCACGCTGGCCATCGTGCCCTCGATCAGCTTCAGCAGCGCCTGCTGCACGCCCTCGCCCGACACGTCGCGGGTGATCGACGGGTTCTCGCTCTTGCGGCTGATCTTGTCGATCTCGTCGATGTAGACGATCCCGCGCTGCGCGCGTTCGACGTCGTAGTTGCAGTTCTGCAGCAGCTTCTGGATGATGTTCTCGACATCCTCGCCGACGTAGCCGGCTTCCGTGAGCGTCGTCGCGTCGGCGATCACGAACGGCACGTTCAGCAGGCGCGCGAGCGTCTGTGCGAGCAGCGTCTTGCCGCTGCCGGTGGGGCCGATGAGCAGGATGTTGCTCTTCGTCAGCTCGACCTCGTCCTTCGCGCCGCTGCCGTGCTTGAGCCGCTTGTAGTGGTTGTAGACCGCCACCGACAGCGTGCGCTTGGCGACCTCCTGGCCGATCACGTACTGGTCGAGGCTGGCCTTGATCTCGCTCGGGATCGGCAGATCCGACTTGACCGCCTTGGCGCCGCCGGGGCCCTCGGCCGGCACCTCGTCGCGGATGATGTCGTTGCACAGCTCGATGCACTCGTCGCAGATGAACACCGACGGCCCGGCGATGAGCTTCTTCACCTCGTGCTGGCTCTTGCCGCAGAACGAGCAATACAGGACCTTCTCGCCGGAGGCGCCCTTCTTGTCGGCCATGGCTGTGGTGGGTACCGGGTGGCGGCTGTGAAACCGAAACGATGATAGACCAACGGGTCGCGCCCGAAGCGGTGGGCGCGCGCAGCCGCCGGCGCTTCAGCCGCGGCGCTCGATCACGCGGTCGATCAGGCCGTAGGTCTGGGCTTCGCCGGCGCTCATGAAGTAGTCCCGCTCGGTGTCGGCGGCGATCCGGTCCAGCGTCTGGCCGGTGCGCTCGGCCAGGATCCGGTTCAGCTGGTCCCGCGTCTTCAGGATCTCCCGCGCGTGGATCTCGATGTCGGTCGCCTGGCCCTGCGCACCGCCGAGCGGCTGGTGGATCATGACCTTGGCGTTCGGCAGCGCCAGCCGCTTGCCCTTCGCGCCCGCGGCCAGCAGGAAGGCACCCATGCTGGCGGCCATGCCGATGCACAGCGTCGACACGTCGGGCTTGACGAACTGCATCGTGTCGAAAATCGAGAGGCCGGCGCTCACCGATCCGCCGGGGGAATTGATGTACAGCGAGATCTCCTTGTCGGGGTTCTCGCTCTCCAGAAAGAGCAACTGGGCGACGACCAGGTTCGCCGTCGCGTCGTTGACCGGGCCGACGAGGAAGACGATGCGCTCGCGCAGCAGCCGCGAGTAGATGTCGTAGGCCCGCTCGCCGCGGCCGGACTGTTCGATGACGATGGGCACCATGCCCAGGTTGCGGGTTTCCAGAGCGCTCATGTCATGCATCGGATGAGTGGGTCGCGGACCATTATGGGCCGCCCCGGTCAGCCGTTCATCAGTTCGTCGAACGCCAGCGTGCGCTGCGCCACCTGCCCCTTGCCGAGAACGAACTCGGTCACGTTCTTCTCCACCACCATCGCCTCGACCTCGGCCATGCGCTGCCGGTCGCCCAGGTACCAACGCACCACCTCGGCCGGCTTCTCGTAGCTCTGGCTGATCTCCTCGAGATGGGCCTGCAGCTGCTCCGGCTTGGCCTGCAGGCCGTTCGCCTTGACCAGCTCGGCCACCACCAGGCCGAGGCGCACCCGGCGCTCGGCCTGGGCGGTGAACAGCTCCTGCGGCAGCGGCGCCTTGTCCGCATCCTTCACGCCGCGCTGCTTCAGGTCCTCGCGCGCGGCCTGCATCAGGCGCTCGAGCTCGCCCTCGACCAGCGTGCGCGGCAGCTCGAGCTGCGCCGCACCGAGCAGGGCGTCCATCACCGCCGCCTTGTTGCGCGCCAGCACGCGCTGCCGCACCTCCCGCTCGAGGTTCTGGCGCACGCTCGCGCGCAGCCCCTCGATCGTCGGCTCCTTGATGCCGAGCGCCGCGACGAAGGCCTCGTCCACCTCGGGCAGGTGCTGGGCCTCGATCTTGTGCACGGTGACGCGGAAGTCGGCCTCCTTGCCGGCCACGTCCTTGCCGTGATAGTCGTCGGGGAAACGCAGCGGAAAGGTCTTGCTCTCGCCGACCCTCATGCCGCGCACCGCCTGGTCGAAAGGCTCGAGCATCTGGCCCTCGCCGACGATGAACTGGAAACCCTCGGCCTTGCCGCCGGCGAAGGGTTCGCCGTCGATCTTGCCCTCGAAGTCGATCGTCACCCGATCGCTCGCCTGGGCGCCGTCGGCCGCCGGCCGCTGCGCGAAGGTGCGGCGCTGCTTGCGCAGGATCTCGATCGTGCGGTCGATCGCCGCCTCGGTGACCTCGGACGAGACCGATTCGATCTGCACCGCGCCGAGATCGCCGATCGTGACCTCCGGGTAGACCTCGAAGGTGGCGTCGAACAGGATCTGGCCCTCGGACGCGCCCTCCTTCGTGCTGATGCGCGGCGGCCCGGCGACGCGCAGCTTCGCTTCGCTCGCGGCATCGGCGAAGGCGCGACCGACATGATCGTTCATCACCTCGTAGTGGACCGAGGCGCCGTAGCGCTGCGCGACCACCGACATCGGCACCTTGCCGGGCCGGAAACCCGCCGCCTTGACGGTGCGCGCCAGCTTGCGCAGACGCGATTCGACCTCGCTGCTGATGCGCTCGGCGGGCAGGCTCAGCGTGATCCGGCGCTCGAGTTTTTCCAGGTTTTCGACAGTCACGGCCATGGGTTGCTCTTCGAATCTCGGGGGTCTGGTGCGCGGGGCCGGACTCGAACCGGCACGCCCGTGAAGGCGTCAGGACCTAAACCTGGTGCGTCTACCGATTTCGCCACCCGCGCGGAGGAACTCGCTGCGCCCGGGCCATACGGCATTCGCTGCCCGCGGCAGCGCGGCAAACCTTGGATTCTAGCCGGCCGGGCTCGCGCCGGCCGGCCCGGCAGCCTGGCCGGGGACAATCGCGCGGTGTCGATCGATCACTACGAAAACTTCCCGGTCGCCTCCTGGTGGTGCCCGGCGCCGCTGCGCCCCGCCGTGCTCGCGATCTACCGCTTTGCCCGCACGGCGGACGACCTGGCGGACGAAGGCGCCGCCGCGCCCGCCGAGCGGCTGGCCCAGCTGGCCGCGTACCGGCAGGCGCTGCAGGCCGTGATCGAGGGCGCCGGCGGCAGCGGCCGCTGGGCCCCGGTCTTCGAACCGCTCGCCGTCGCGTTGCGCACGCATGCGCTGCCGCCCCCACTGCTGCACGCGCTGCTCGACGCGTTCGAGGAGGACGTGCAGCACCCGGTCTACGCGGATCGCGAACGGCTGCTCGCCTACTGCGCACGCTCGGCCAACCCGGTCGGCCGGCTGCTGTTGCACCTGTACCGCGTCGGCGACCCGCTGTCGCTGCGCCAGTCGGACGCGATCTGCAGCGCCTTGCAGTTGATCAACTTCTGGCAGGACCTGAGCGTGGACCTGCCGCGCGGGCGCTGCTACGTGCCGGCGGCCGACCTGCGGCACCACGGCCTCAGCCGCCGCAGCCTGGAGGCCGGCACCGACACGCCGGCGACGCGGGCGCTC
>JAFLDG010000165.1 GCA_017302495.1 Burkholderiales bacterium | reverse complement strand
CGAGATCGAGAAGTTCGACCACCTGCCACCGGCGCGCGTCGAGGGCGCCAGCGCCTTTGTCTCGATCATGGAGGGTTGCTCCAAATACTGCAGCTACTGCGTGGTGCCCTACACGCGCGGCGAGGAGGCCGGCCCCGAGGCCGGCGCCGCGCTCTTCGACTCGTACGGCCTCGGCGACGACGCCGAGTTCTTTGCCGCGGCCACCGAGCTGTTTTTCGAGCGGCCGCGGCTCCTCGCTGCCCGTCTGCCGGCGCTGGCCGACGAGCTGGCGCGCGGTACGGGGTCGATCCGCTGCGCTGGTCAGGCGGCCGGCGCCGCCTGCCAGCACCTGATCCCGGCGGAGGGCGCGGCGCCACGGCGGGCCGCAGCGCTGGTCACTCGATCACGTCGTCGGCGCGCAGGAGCAGCGCAGGCGGCAGGTTCAGGCCGAGCGCCCTCGCCGTCCGCGCATTGATCACCAGCTCGAAGTGGGTGGGCTGCTCGAACGGTACGTCCGCCGGCTTCGCGCCGCGCAGGATGCGATCGGTCTGCTCGGCCATGCGGCGCCAGGCACGCACCGCGTTCGCGCCGTAGGCGATCAGGCCGCCGGCTTCCGCGTACTCGCGCGCCGGGTGGATCGCCGGCAGGCGCTGGCCGGCGGCGAAGTCCAGGATGCGCTGGCGCTGCGCGTAGTAGATGCCGACATCGAACAAGGCATCGACGCGCCGGCCCGCAAGCGACGCGAACGCCGCGTCGAAACCGTCGACGCCGCTGACGCCCACCGGCACGAGCGTGATGCCGAGCGCGCGCGCCGCGGCTTCCAGTTCGAGGCGGCGCGACTGAACCCCCGGCGACAAGCGGGCGTCGACGTACGGGAAGTCGATCACCGCGACCCGGGTGGCCGCCGGCGCGGCCTCGTGTAACAGCTGCAAGCGCTTGCCGAGGATGCCTTCGCCGGTATCGACGGCAACCCCGGTGACGTTGCGCGTCGGTCGCGCCAGGCTGTCGGTCAGCCCCGACTGCCGCGGGTCGCCGCCGAAAGTGGCCACGATCGGCGTCCGGTCGGTCACTTGCGCCGCCGCCACCGCGCCCGTGGCGCCGGTGACGATCACATCGACACCGAGCGCGACCATCTGGCGCATCAGATCCGCCAACTGTTCGCGGCGGCCTTCTGCCGTGTGCCGCTCGATCACGAGGTTGCGCCCCTCGACCCAGCCCAGTTCGCGCAGCCGGCGCACGAAAGCCCGCAGGCTCGGCTCCGGCGGGTCCGGCCCGCTCATGTCGGACAGCGGCTCGCTCAGAAAGACGAGCGCGACGCGTTTCGGCCGACCAGCCGGCTGGGCACCGGCCGGCGATGCCGCCGCCAGGGCGCCCACGGCCAGCGCGCAGACGATCGCGCGCCTCTCGAAATGCACCGCGCGCAATGCCTGCTGCCGCTCGGCTGCCGCCTTCGTTCCGACGTTCATTCGACCAGCTTCGACGCGCTGCTCCCGGGACGGACGAAAGGCTTTCATGTCCCGGCGGCCTCGGCCCTTGGGCGCTCAGAACGGCAGCCCGACGTAGTTCTCGGCCAGCGACCGCTGCGCCGCTTCCGACGAGAACAGGTACGCCAGGTCGGTCTGCTGCAGCTTCCGGTCGTACTCGATCGAGTCCGGGAACGTGTGCAGCAGCGTCGTCATCCACCACGAGAAGCGCTGCGCCTTCCACACCCGCGCCAGCGCCTTGGCGGAGTAGTTCTCGAGCCCGCTGTCGTCGCCCTGCTGGTAGTGCGCGAGCAGCGCGTGGTACAGGTAATAGATGTCGGAGGCGGCGCTGTTCAGCCCGCGCGCCCCGGTCGGCGGCACGATGTGCGCGGCGTCGCCGGCGAGGAACAGGTTGCCCCAGCGCATCGGCTCGGCGACGAAGCTGCGCAGCGGCGCGATCGACTTCTCGATCGACGGGCCGGTGACCATGCGCGCGGCGACCTCGTCGGGCAGCCGGCGCTTCAGCTCGGCCCAGAACGCATCGTCGCTCCACTGCTCGACGGTGTCCGTCAGCGGCACCTGGATGTAGTAGCGCGAGAGCACCTGCGAACGCAGCGAGCACAGCGCGAAACCGCGCTCGTGGCGGGCGTAGATCAGCTCCGGCGAGACCGGCTTGGTGCGCGACAGCACGCCGAGCCAGCCGAAGGGGTAGACCTTCTCGTACTCCTTCAGCACGTCCTTCGGGATCGACTTGCGGCTCACGCCGTGGAAGCCGTCGGCGCCGATCACGTAGTCGCAGTCGACGCGCTCGATGTCGTCGCCGCGGCGGTAGGTGACGTACGGCGTGCTGCTCGTCAGGTCGTGCGGCTTGACGTCCTCGGCGTTGTGGATCACCTGGCCGCCGGTGCGGTCGCGCGCCTCGTACAGGTCCTTCGTCAGCTCGGTCTGGCCGTAGACGACGACCGAGTTGCCGCCGCTGTACTTGTGCAGGTCGACGCGATCCATCCTGCCGTCGTGGGCGATGAAGAAGCCTTCGTGGATCTCGCCTTCGCGGTCCATGCGCTCGCCGCACTGCGCCTCGCGCATCAGCTTGGCGAAGCCGTGCTCGAGCACGCCGGCGCGGATGCGCGCCAGCACGTACTCGCGGCTGTGCTTCTCGAGCAGCACGTTGTCGATGCCCTTCAGGTGCAGCAGCTGCGACAGCAGCAGCCCCGACGGGCCCCCGCCGATGATGCAAACCTTGGTCTTCATACGCGTCTCCGTTGAGTGTCCGTCGCGGCCCGTGCCGACGGCGCGAATGGTGGCCCCGGCGGCGGCGCGGCGGAATGGCTGGATCGATCGGGCACTTGTACATTTCGAACATGCGCGGCGCCGCGATCCGCTCCTACGGCCTGTTCGGCGAGACGGCCAACCTGCCCGACCCGCTGCACATCGAGACCATCGCCGCGCGTTCGGCGCTGCACGACTGGGAGCTCGCGCCGCACCGCCACGCCCGGCTGCACCAGCTGCTGCTGCTGCGCGAAGGCCGGGGCACGCTGCACCTGGAGGCCGACCGGTTGCCGCTGCAGCCGATGGCCCTGGTGAACGTGCCGGCGGGCGAGGTGCATGCGTTCGCGTTCGAGCCCGGCACCCAGGGCCATGTCGTCACGCTCGCCGAAGACCTGCTCGACCGGCTGGTCGGCCCGGCCGGCGACGAACGGCGTGCGCTCGGGCGGGGCGGCGTCTACGCCGCCGACGCGGCGCTGGCCGCGCTGACGGCGCAGCTCGCCGCCGAGTTCGACGGCCATGCCGCGGCCCGGCTGCTGGTGCTGCGCGGCTTGAGTGCGGTGCTGCTCGGCCGCGTCGCGCGCGCCGCGCTGGACGCCGACCCGCCGCCCGCCGACTCGGCCGGCTCGGCGCTGCTGCGGCGTTTCGAGGCGCTGGTCGACGCCCACCTGCTGGAGCACCGGACGGTGGCCGACTACGCCCGCGCGCTGGCGGTCTCGCCCACGCACCTGAGCCGGGTCGTGCGCGCGGCGACCGGGCAGCCGGCGTCGCGGCTGATCGACGCGCGGCTGATGCGCGAGGCCCGGCGCCAGCTGGCCTACACCAACCTGCAGGTTACGACCATCGCCTACACGCTCGGCTTCACCGACCCGGCCTACTTCAGCCGCGCGTTCTCGCGCATCGAGGGGCTGTCGCCGCGCGCGTTCCGCGAGCGGCTGACGGGATCGCGGCGATGAACCTGCGCTTCGTCGAGGCCTTCCACTGGGCGGCGACGCTGAAGAGCGTCACCGCCGCGGCCGAGAAGCTGCACCTCACGCAGTCGGCGCTGTCCAGCCGCATCGCCGCGCTGGAGAACGAACTCGGCGTGCTGCTGCTCGACCGCCGCGACAAGCGCCTGCGCCTGACCATCGCCGGCCAGCGCTTCCAGCAGCATGCGCTGAAGCTGCTCGACCTGCAGCGCCAGGTCAAGGGCGAGTTCGGCGGCGGCGTGGCGCGCGCCAGCATGCTGCGGCTGGGCGTGATCGAGTCGGTGGTGCATTCCTGGCTCACCGGCTGGCTGCAGCACATGCGCGAGGCGCACCCGGGGCTGGAGCTGGAGCTGACGGTGGAGACCACGCCGCTGCTGATCGACCAGCTGCAGCGCGGCAAGCTCGACCTGATCTTCGCCGCGCTGCCGGCCGGCGGCGAAGGCGTGCACGCGCTGGCGCTGCAGCCGATGCCGATGGCCTTTGTCGGCCAGCCGCGGCTGCACGGCAGCGGGCCGCTGACGCTGGCGCAGATCGCCGCATTCGACCTGCTGACCTTCCAGCGCGGCTCGCAGCCGCATGCGGCGCTGCTGCAGCTGTTCCGCAGGCATGGGCTGGAGCCGCGTGTGCACGCGATCTCGTCGATCTCGGCGATGGCGCAGCTGGTCGAGACCGGCTTCGGCATCGCCACGCTGCCGCAGGCGACGCTGCAGCAGTTGGCGCGCCGCGGCGGCGCGCTGCGCGAGCTGGCCTGCGAGGCGGCGCTCGAGCCGCTGCCGATCCACGCCAGCCTACGCGCCGACCCGTCGCTGCCGCTGATCGAGTCGGCGCTGGCCTCGGCCCCCGGGTTTACCCCCAAGAAAATGCGCAGATCCTCATCGAAAAAATCGATGACGGCTTGACGAAAGAATGCGTTGGCGCCCGCTGCGGCGTCTTCGCAGAATGAAGGCATCGAGACCTACAGCGGCGCCCCGCCGCGGGAGACACCCGATGCCCGCACAAACCTCCCCCGCCCACGCCGCCGCCGTGCGCCGCGCGGTGCGGGACGGCCGCCACGACGCCCACACCAGCGGCCTGGCGCCCGGCCACGTGCAGGGCAACCTGGTGATCCTGCCGCGCGAGCTGGCAGGGGACTTTCTGCTGTTCTGCCAGCGCAACCCCAAACCCTGCCCGGTGCTGGCGGTCGGCGATGCCGGCGACCCGCGGCTGCCGACACTCGGCGCCGACCTGGACGTGCGCACCGACGTGCCGCGCTACCGCGTCTGGCGCCACGGCGAGCTGGTCGAGGAGCCGACCGACATCCGCGCGCTGTGGCGCGACGACCTGGTGTCCTTCGTGCTCGGCTGCTCGTTTTCGTTCGAGGAAGCGCTGCTGGCCGCGGGCCTGGGGGTGCGCCACATCGAGATGCAGCGCAACGTGCCGATGTACCGCACGAACATGGCCACAGTGCCTTCGGGCCCGTTCCGCGGGCCGATGGTGGTGTCGATGCGGCCCTACACCGCCGCCGACGCCATCCGCGCGGTGCAGGTCACGGCCCGCTTCCCGGCGGTGCACGGCGCGCCGGTGCACCTGGGCGACCCGGCGCAGATCGGCATCGCCGACCTTTCGCGTCCCGACTACGGCGACGCGGTCGAACTGCATGCCGGCGAGATGCCGGTGTTCTGGGCCTGCGGCGTCACGCCGCAGGCCGCCATCGAGCAGGCGCGGCCCGCGCTGTGCATCACCCACGCGCCGGGCGCGATGCTCGTCACCGACTTACTCAACCCGCAGCTTGCTGCTTTCTGACCGGAGATCCGAGATGCTGAAATCGATCGCCTTCACCGTCGCCGCCACCTTCGCGGCCACGTTCGCGCAGGCTCAGACCAAGTGGGACATGCCCACCGGCTACGCGGTATCGAGCTTCCAGACGCAGAACGTGCAGCAGTTCGCCGACGATGTGGACAAGGCCACCGGCGGGAAACTCAAGATCACGCTGCACCCGAACGGCTCGCTGTACAAGGCCAACGAAATCAAGCGCGCGGTGCAGAGCGGGCAGGCGCAGGTGGGCGAGTTCATCCTCTCCGGCGCGGCCAACGAAAACCCGCTGTACGGCGTCGACTCGATTCCCTTCCTCGCCGACAGCTACGCCGAGGCGAAGAAGCTCTCGACCGTGTCGCGCCCGGCGCTGGAGAAACTGCTGGCGTCGCAGAACATGAAGCTGCTGTTCGTCGCGCCGTGGCCGCCGCAGAACCTGTACAGCGCCAAGCCGGTGAACAGCGCCGCCGACCTGAAGGGCACGAAGATGCGCGCCTACAACCCGGCCACTTCGCGCATCGCGCAACTCGTCGGTGCACAGCCGACGACGATCCAGCTGGCCGAACTGGGCCAGGCGCTGGCCACAGGCACGGTGGAGAACTTCCTCACCTCGAGTGCCAGCGGCGTGGAGATGAAGCTGCACGAGAGCGTGAAGAACTTCTACACCGTCAACGCCTGGCTGCCGAAGAACGCGATCGTCGTCAACGCCAAGGCCTTCGCCGCGCTGGATGCGGCCACGCAGGACGCGCTGCTGAAGGCCGCCGCCGCGGCCGAGGCGCGCGGCTGGGCCTCGAGCGAGCAGAAGAACGACGAGTACTTGAAGGAACTGGCCGCCAAGGGCATGAAGATCGCGCCGCCCAGCCCAGCGCTGGCCGCCGAGCTGAAGAAGGTCGGCGACACGATGACCGCCGACTGGCTGAAGCAGGCCGGTGCCGACGGCCAGGCGATCGTCGACGCGTACAGGAAGTAGGCCGGCCATGCACGCCTTCGTCAAGGGCTTCGACCGGCTGCTCGCGCTGCTGGCCGGCGTGGCGATGATCGCCGCGTTCGTCTCGGTGGGCCTGGGCGTGATCGCCCGGCTTGCCGGCTGGGACATCGCCGGGCTCGACGCCTACGCCGGTTATTCGATCGCCGCGGCGCTGTTCCTGGCGCTGCCGCAGACGCTGCGCCGCGGCGAACACATCCGCGTCACGCTGCTGCTGGAACGCGCCGGCCCCAAGCTGCGCAATGCGCTGGAGTGGTGGGCGCTCGGCGCCGGGTTGGCGCTGGCGGTCTACCTGGCCTTCTTCGCGGTGCGGCTGGTGCTCAGTTCGCACGAGATGCACGACGTGTCGCAGGGCGCGGACGCGACGCCGCTGTGGATCCCGCAGCTGGCGATGGCGCTGGGCTGCATCGGCTTCGCGCTGTCGATGGCCGATGCGCTGCTGTCGCGCCTGAGCGGCCGCAGCTATTTCGAGCGCGCCGGCGGCGAAGCCGTGCGCGCCGAGTGATCCGCGTCGCCGAACACGAAGGAGACCGTGCATGGAACTGCTCATCACCTTCTTCCTGATCGCGCTGCTGCTGGCCGTGCTCGGCTCGGGGCTGTGGATCGGCGCATCGCTGCTCGGCGTGGCGGTGGTCGCGATGCAGCTGTTCACGCAGCGCCCGGTCGGCGACAGCATGGTGCTGACGATCTGGGGCTCGACCTCGAGCTGGACGCTGACCGCGCTGCCGCTGTTCCTGTGGATGGGCGAGATCCTGTTCCGCACCAAGCTGTCGGAAGACATGTTCCGCGGCCTGGCGCCGTGGATCGGCCGGCTGCCCGGTCGGCTGCTGCACACCAACGTCATCGGCTGCACGATCTTCGCCGCGGTGTCGGGGTCGAGTGCCGCCACCTGCGCGACGATCGGCAAGATCACGCTGCCCGAGCTGCTCAAGCGCGGCTACCCGGCGCACATGGCGGTGGGCACGCTGGCCGGTGCGGCGACGCTCGGTCTGCTGATCCCGCCGTCGATCATCATGATCGTCTACGGCGTCGCGGCCAACGTGTCGATCGCCAAGCTGTTCATCGCCGGCGTGCTCCCGGGGCTCGCGCTGGCGCTGCTGTTCATGGGCTACATCGTCGTCTGGGGGCTGCGCCATCCGGAGCAGGTGCCGGCGGCCGAAGGCAAGCCCAGCCTGGTGCAGAAGATCGCGGCGTCGCGTCACCTGATCCCGGTGGTGGTGCTGATCGGCCTGGTGCTCGGCTCGATCTACAGCGGCATCGCCACCGCCACCGAGGCCGCTGCGCTGGGGGTGGCCGGCGCGCTGCTGCTGGCGGCGGTGGAGGGTTCGCTGACGCGCAAGGCCTTCGTCGACGGCATAGGCTCGGCCGTTCGCGTGTATTGCATGATCGGCTTGATCCTGGCCGGCGCGGCCTTCCTGCAGCTGACGATGGGCTTCATCGGCCTGCCGCGCCACCTGGCCGAATTCATCGGCAGTCTGGGGCTGGCACCGTTCGGGCTGATGCTGATGCTGCTGCTGTTCTTCATCGTGCTCGGCTGCTTTCTCGACGGCATCTCGATGGTGGTGCTGACGATCGCGGTGCTGCTGCCGACGGTGCAGGCGGCCGGCTTCGACCTGATCTGGTTCGGCATCTTCGTCGTGCTGGCGGTGGAGATGTCGCAGATCACGCCGCCGGTGGGCTTCAACCTGTTCGTGTTGCAGGGGCTGACGCAGCGCGACATCAGCTGGATCGCCAAGGTGTCGCTGCCGATGTTCGTGCTGATGTTCGGCTTCGTGCTGCTGCTGTGGTTCGTGCCCGGGCTGGCGACCTGGCTGCCGGCGGGGATGCAGGGATGAACATCGGCAAGATGGTGCGGCTATTGCCGCTGGGCGACGGCGCAGTGACGCTGCAGTTCGGCACCGAGGTCAGCGCCGAAGCGAATGCGCGCGTGCTCGGCTTCTGCAAGGCGCTGACGCAGGCCAAGCAGCGCGGCGAGCTTCCCGGCGTGGTCGAGTGGGTGCCGGCCTTCGCAGCCGTGACCGTGCATGCCGACGACGCCGACGAGGCGGCCGCCGCCGCGCGCGATGCGAAGCTGCTCGCGCTGGCCGAAGCGGCCGCGCCGCTGCCGGCCGCGGGGCGGCGCTGGCGGCTGCCGGCCTGTTTCGATGCGTCGTTCGCGCCGGACCTGGCCGCGCTGGCCGACGCGCGCGGATTGAGCGTGCCGCAGGCGGTCGGGCTGATCACCGGCACCGCCTTGCGCGTCTACATGCTCGGCTTCCTGCCCGGGTTTCCGTACCTGGGCGATCTGCCGGCCGCGCTCGAAATGCCGCGCCTGGCCACGCCGCGGCGCGAGGTGCCCGAACGCTCGATCGCCGTCACCGGCCGGCTGTGCGCGGTCTATCCGTGGAGCAGCCCCGGCGGCTGGCACCTGGTCGGGCGCACGCCGGTGCGGCTGTTCGATGCCGCCGACGACGAGCCGGCGCTGCTCGCCCCCGGCGACGAGGTGGTCTGGCAGCCGGTCGATGCCGCCACTTACGACGCGCTCGACCGCCGCGCCGCTGCCGGTGCCCTGACGCGCGCCGAATTGCTGGCATGAAGCACTTCGTCGAGATCACCCAGCCCGGTGTCGCCAACACCGTGCAGGACGGCGGCCGGCGCGGTCATCGCGCGATCGGTGTGCCGCTGTCCGGCGCGGCCGACCCGGTGCTGATGGCCGCCGCCAACCGGCTGCTCGGCAATGCGCCCGACGCGGCGGCGATCGAGCTGCCGCTGGCCGGCCCGGGCCTGCGCG
>JAFLDG010000164.1 GCA_017302495.1 Burkholderiales bacterium | reverse complement strand
GCCGTCCGCGCGAACGGGCCACCGGCCGGCCGGCCGCCGAGGTGGCCCGCCCGCCGGCGAGCCAGCCCGCCACCAAGGTGGCCGTCGCGCCCGCCGCCTCGGCGCGCAAGCGCGCGCCGGCACGCGCCCGCCCCGCGCCGCGTGTGGCCGCGGCCGCCGCCGGCGACGCCCGCCTGCCGCCGGCCGGGGCCCAGGCCCTGCGCCTGCTGCGCGCCGCCGGCGGCGTGGCGCTGCAGGCCGCGGTGCGCGTGCCCGAATCGGCCTCGCGCATCGTCGCCGCGTTCGGGCCGCTGACGCGGCTGCTGGCGCAGCCGGCGCATGTCGGCGTCGACGAGTTCGGCCGCGAGCTCGACCGCCTCTTCGAGCTGCTCTACCGGCACCCGCTGACCGAGCAGACGCGCCGCTTCACCCGCTACCTGCGCGAGCGCAACCTGCTGCCGAACGAGGGCAGCACCGAGAACCTGATCCGCTGGGTGGTCGACGAGACCGTGGCGCGCTCGCCGATCCCGGTGCCACCGAAGATCGTCGACGAGTTCTGGGGCTTCTTCCACGAGCTGATGGCCGAGCCCGAGCTGCGCGGCCTGGCCGACCTGGGGCTGGACATCGCGCGGCTGCTGCTGCGCACCTACGAGCCGCTGATCGTCTCGGTGATCAACGAGCTGAAGGACATCTACCACGCCAACCAGCAGCGCAGCGACGCGCTGCTGAAGCGCGTGCAGGTGGTGCGCGGCGACCTGCAGATCATCCGCCGGCAGATCCGCGCGCTGCGCTACATCCGCCCCTTCCTGCAGACCGACGCGCGCGACTTCGCCGGCCAGGCGCAGATCGTTGCGAAGATGGTGCGCGAGTTCGGCCCCTTCTTCGTCAAGCTGGCGCAGGTGGCCGCGGCCACCGCCGACTTCCTGCCCGAGGAGATCGCGCGCGAGCTGGCGGTCTTCCAGGAGGACGTGCCGCCGATGTCGCCGGAGGAGGCGCGCGCCGCCATCGTCGACAGCTTCGGCCGCCCGCCCGAGGCGATCTACTTCGGCTTCGACGCGCGGCGGCCGCTGAAGTCGGGGTCGATCGGTTCGGTCTATCTCGCCAAGAAGCCGGTGGTCGAAGGCGGCGTCGAGCGGCTGGTGCCGGTGGTCGTCAAGATCGGCCGCCACAACCTGGACCGCGAGTTCCTGATGGGCAAGGCCTCGATCGGGCTGATGCTGCTGTCCAGCCAGTACTGGGCGCCGCACGCCAAGCTCACGCCCTTCCTGAAGGCGATGACGGCGCAGATCGACGGCTTCGTCGAGGGCTTCCGCAGCGAGCTGCAGTTCGAGCGCGAAGCCGCGATCCAGGCGCGCTTCGCGCAGCGCACGCAGCACAGCGCGCTGTGGCGCGTGCCGCGCGTGCACGCCGCCACCGAGCGCGTGATCGAGATGGAGTACGTCGACGGCGGCGTGAACATCCTGCGCGCGGCCGCGCACTTCGCGCCGGGCGCCGAGCCGGCGTACCGGCGGGCGCTGGCCCGCCGCCTGCTCTTCACCGTGCTCAGCCAGGTGGTCGTGCACCAGGAGGTGCACGGCGACCTGCACCCGGGCAACGTCATGGTCGACGCCGGCGGCACGCTGCACCTGATCGACTGGGGCAACACCGTGCCGCTGGCCGGCCGCATGGCGCCGGTGTGGCGCTACCTGCGCGGCGCGCTGGCGGCCGACGCCGACGCGCTGACCGACGCGCTGATCGCCGTCTGCACCGACCCCGACGCCGCCCGCGCGCGCCGCGCCGAGATCCGCGACGCGCTCGCGCGCACGCTGCGCAAGAAGCGCATCCGCCCGCTCGGCCGCGGCTTCGCGCTGACGCTGGCGCTCGAGGGCAGCGACGGCTGGCTGCAGCGCGCACGGCTGCTCGGCCAGCTGATGTCGAACACCCAGCCCCTGGGGCTGGTGGTGCGCGGCGAGTACCTGCACCTGTCGCGCTCGGCCGGCGCGATGCTCGGCACGCTCGGCAGCCTGTACAAGGACATGCCGCCGCGCCGCATCGCCGCCGACCTGCTGTGGGCGCTGTCGCTGTTCCCGCCGCAGCTGCTGCACGACACGCTGCGCGGCCGCCGCGGCGAAGGGCTCGGCGGCGCCGCAGCGCTGGCGCGGCGTCTGCTCTTCGCCGAGCCCGCGGCCGCCAGCGCGCCGGCGGGCGGGCCGGCGCACTGACCCATGCACCCTCTCCAGCGCCTCGGCCGCCTCATCACCGACCTGCCCACCCTCGCGCCCGCCGGTGCGGGGGAGGAGTTCGGAACGGCGGCCGTCGTGCGTCTGGCGGCCGCCCTCGACGGTGACTCCGGCATCTGGGCCAGCGGGGCACTGACGGCGCAGGGCCCCGACTTCCACACCGTGTCGCTGTGGCGGCAGCCGCCGGAGATGCTGCAGGACTACGAGGCCATCAAGCAGCACGACCCGCTGTTCGCCGAGGCCTCGGCGCAGCCGGGTCGGGCCTTCAGCGGCAGCGCGGCGAGCGCCCTGCCTCCGGTCTTCAAGCCCTTCGTCGAGCGCTACGGCCTGGCCCAGGCGCTGTCGGCGATGGTGGTGCATTCGCAGAGCGGCCTGCTGAACGGCTTTTCGATCTGGCGCCGCGCGCCCGACCGCCCGTTCGGCGCCGACGACGAGGCCCTGCTCGAGGCGGCGCTGCCGCACTTGGTGGCCGAGGCCCAGGCCCGGCTGCTGCGGGCCGGCGCCGGCCCCGCGCCGGTGCTGGCCCGCGGCAGCGCCGACGGGCGCGGCCGCCTGCACGCCGTCACCAGCCGCTTCATGGATCTGATGGCCCTGCACTGGCCCGGCTGGCGCGGGCCGGACCTGCCGCCGGAGCTGGCCGCCCGCCTGCCGCTGCTGCGGCCGGCGCAGCCCTGGGTGCTCGGGCCGCTGGTTCTGCGCGGCACGCCGTCCCCGCCCTATGTGCTGCTGGACCTGCGCCCGCGCCAACCCTGGGACGGCCTCAGCGTCCGCGAGCAGACCGTCGCCGGCCTCGCGGCCGACGGCGCATCGCACAAGGAGATCGCCCAGGCCCTCGGCCTGGCGCCGGCCACCGTTCGCAACCACCTGGCCCGCATCTACCAGGCGCTGGACGTGCACCACCGCACGCAGCTCCAGGCGCGCCGCGCCGCGGCCCGCTTTGCCCCCGACGCCGACGGCTGACCGCCCGAGCCTGGCGCCACCCACTCGCCCTGGGGGCCGGCCCGGTGCATTTGCATCATTGCGCCGATCGGGGGCACTGGCCAGACTGCCCAGGCCGGCCCGACCCGGCCGGGCCGCCGCTTCGGAGGAGTCGACGATGAACCCCAACTGCCACGCCGGCCGGATCGCGCTCGGCGCCCTGGCCCTGGTCAGCAACTCGGCCTGGTCCCAGGCCACCTTCTACGGTGCCCAGCTCGTCGGCGGCTGGCCGACGGCGCAGATCGCCGCCAACGCCGACTGGAGCAGCGACCTGGGGGTCGACTACCGCTACTCGGCCGGCGCCAATGGTTCGGCGGTCGAGTGGAGCGGCCAGGGCCGCAACTGGAGCAGCCGCGCGCCCTACGGCACCTTCGAGTCCGGCTTCAGCCTGGGCTGGGAAGGCACGGCCCGCGGCGGGCTCGTCGGCCGGACGCACTCGGGCGGCGAGATCTCCGTCGGCCCGACGCTGGCGCTGACCGGCGGCGCAGTCAGCCGGCAGACCGTGCACCTCTGGAGCACGCTCGGCGCCAACGACCCGGGCTACGGCATCGGCACCGACGCGCGCCACAACGGCTATGCCTCCATCTTCCTCGGCACCCAGCCGGTGAACCTGCATTGGCGTCTGGACTGGGTGAGCACGGTCCAGGGCAATGCCCTCACCGCCGCCGACTTCCATCTCGCGGGCGCCTTCGATCAGGCCATCGGGGGCACCTCGGGTTCGGCCAGCGGCTTCTGGGCCTACGGCGCTTCGTCCTCGGGCCAATGGGTCTATCCCGATTTCCGGTTCACCTCATCCGCCGAGGACTGGGCCGGCGATCCGCGCGCCGGCCGCATCGACACCCGGGTCACGATCCGCTTCTCGGCCGAGCCCATCCTCACGCCCGTGCCCGAGCCCGCGACCTGGGTGCTGATGCTCGGCGGCCTGGCCCTGTGGGGCGTTCGGGGGGCTGGGCGCCGCTGCCGGCGGGCCGGTAGCGAGGCCATGCAGGCGCGGACCACCTTCCCCTGATCGCGCGGGTTCTCCGCCGCGGACGCCCATCCCGCCCCCTGGCTGGCCGCGCCCCGAGTCGCCGCGCGCACCGGTGCGCCCCCCCGGGCCGGGACGCCGGCGGTCCCCGGCAGACGGCCCGTCGACACGGTCGGCTCGCCTGACGAGCCCCCACCCTGCGTGCTCCGGGATGAGCGCTCGGGAGCGGCCCGTCGCGCTTACTGGACGACCCTCCGCACTGCGTGCTCCGGGATGAGCGCTCGGGAGCGGCCCGTCGCGCTCACTGGACGACCCTCCGCACTGCGTGCTCCGGGATGAGCGCTCGGGAGCGGCCCGTCGCGCTCATGGCCGGCCGCGCGGTGCCGCCCCCGGCGGAACCGGGGCCCGAGGTGCGGCGTCGACCCGTTCGACTCGCTGCCCAGCCACCGCAGCCCATCTCGGGGGCCCGGCCGAAACCCCGATCGACGCCGGTTGGCCCGACTCGAACGCCGCAGGCCCATGGGAGGGGCCCGACGGCATCCAGAATCGAGGCTTCGTTGCCAGCACCCGCCTCCGCCCCGCCGTGAAGCTCGCGATCATTCCCGTCACCCCGTTCCAGCAGAACTGCTCGCTGATCGTCTGCCCGGCGACCCACCGCGCCGCCTTCGTCGACCCCGGCGGCGAGGTCGACCGCCTGTTCGAGCAGCTCGACAAGCGCGGCGCGACGCTGGAGAAGGTGCTGGTCACGCACGGCCACATCGACCACTGCGGCGGCGTGGCCGAGGTGGCCGAACGCGCCGGCGTGCCGATCGAGGGGCCGCACCGCGACGACGGTTTCTGGATCGAGCAGCTCGACATGCAGGGCCGCATGTTCGGCGTGCCCGGCGCGCGGCGGTTCACGCCCGACCGCTGGCTCGCCGGCGGCGACGAGGTCACGGTCGGCGCGATGCGCCTCGAGGTGCGGCACTGCCCCGGGCACACGCCGGGGCACGTCGTCTTCGCCAGCACGCCGTTCGGCGTGGCCTTCGTCGGCGACGTGCTGTTCCAGGGTTCCATCGGCCGCACCGACTTCCCGCGCGGCGACCACGACACGTTGATCCACTCGATCACGACGCAGCTCTGGCCGCTCGGCGGCGAGATGCGGTTCGTGCCCGGCCACGGGCCGATGTCGACCTTCGGCGCCGAGCGGCGCAGCAACCCCTTCGTCGGCGACGCGGTGCTGGGCGCCCCGGATCAGCCGCGGTAGCCGAAGCGCGGCACGATCGCGTCGATCGGCAGCTTCGGCGCGCCGGTCGCGCCGTCTTCGGCGAACAGGCCGGCGATCGACAGCTGCGCGTAGCCGTGCACCAGCGACCACAGCATCATCTCGGCGCGCAGCGCGGCGTCGGGCGCGTCGGCCTTGTCCCAGTCGAGCCCGGCGGCGATGTCGCGCAGCACGGCGTAGCTGTCGGCCGAGGCGGCGCCGAGTTCGGCATCGTGGAAGTCGATGTCCGCGCCGGAGAACATCAGCGCGAACAGGTGCGGGTGCGCTTCGGCGAAACGCACGTAGCCGCGCAGCGCCGCCATCTGCCGCGCGGCCCGGCCGGCGCGCTTCGGCAGCCCGGCACGCATCGCCGTGCAGTGCCGGCGGAAGCCTTCGGCCGCCATCGCCGTGAGCAGCCCGCGCAGGTTGCCGAAGTGGTTCTTCGGCGCCGCATGGCTGACGCCGGCCCGCGCCGCGATCGCGCGCAGCGACAGCCCGGCCGGCCCCTGCGCTTCGAGCAGCGCCAGCCCTTCTTCGACCAGCGCGCGCCGCAGGTCGCCGTGGTGGTAGCGGCGCTCGCTCATCGGCGCCTCCGTCGAATGCCCATGTTGCCAGTGTAAAGATTTCGCTTGCGCGCCGGCCGCCCGACCGATATATTGACGCTGTCAACATAACGGACGGGGTGGCGATGGACTGGAACACGCTGTTTTCGGCGATGAGCCGCGCGGCCCTGCTCGGCTGGGCGGTGCTGATCCTCGCGCCGCGGCACTGGCGCACGCTGGCGCTGCTGCCGCGTTACGCGGTGCCCGGCGCGATTGCGCTGGTCTACGTCGCGCTGATCGGCGCGTACTTCGCCACCGCCGGCGGCGGCTTCGGCTCGATCGCCGAGGTGCGGCGGCTGTTCGACTCGGACCCGGTGCTGGTCGCCGGCTGGGGCCACTACCTGGCCTTCGACCTGCTCATCGGCACGATGCTCGCCGAGCGCATGGACCGCGCCGGCGTCTCGCGGCTGCTGCAGGCGCCGGTGTTGCTGCTGACCTTCCTCTTCGGTCCGGCCGGCTGGCTGCTGGGCCTGGCCACCGAAGCGGCGGCGCGCCTGGCCGGCCGGCGCACCGCGGAGGCCGGCGCATGAACACGTTGACGATCGCCGCGCCGCGCCCGGCCTCGCGACCGGATGCGACCGCGACCGCCGCCGCGCGGGTACAGGGCGGCGCCGGCACGCTGCCCACGCTCTGGGCGCTGACCGGCTTCTCGCTCGCGCTGCTGCTCGGCTTCGCCGCAGCGGCCGCGCTCGACGCGCGCACGCTCGACGGCAGCAACGTCTGGCTGAAGCCGGCCAAGTTCGCGCTGTCCTTCGTCGTGCTGTACGCGACGCTGGCGCTGGTCGCCGAACGGCTGTCGGCCGCGGTGCGCGACGGCCGCGCGATGCGCGTCACGCTGGCGGTGATGACGCTGGCCACCGCCGGCGAGATGGCCTACATCGCGGCCCAGGCCGGGCGCGGCGTGCACTCGCACTTCAGCGTGCACACGCCGTTCACCGCGCTGATGTACACGCTGATGGGCATCGGCGCGGTGGCGCTGGTGTTCGGCATCGGCGTCGTCGGTGCGCTCGCCTGGCGCGACCGCGCGGCGCGCTTCGGCCCGGCGCTGCGGCTCGGGGTCGGCCTGGGCTTCGGCCTGTCGGCGCTGCTGACGCTCGTGGTTGCCGGCTATCTGGGCGGCAACGGCAGCCACTTCGTCGGCACGCCGTCGCCGGGCGCGGCGACGCTGCCGCTGCTCGGCTGGTCGCTCGAGGTCGGCGACCTGCGGCCGGCGCACTTCCTGGCGCTGCACGCGATGCAGGTGCTGCCGCTGCTGGGCCTGTGGCTCGACCGCCGCGGCCACGCTTCGCCGCGCCGGATGGTGGCCGCGGCGGCGGTCTATGCCGGCGTCACCGCCGCGGTGTTCGTGCAGGCGCTGCTGGGGTTGCCGCTGCTGCGGCTGTAGCCCTACGCCCGGCGCGCGCGGCGCCGCCGCACCGCCGCGCCGAGGCCGGCCAGGCCCGCCAGCCCCATCGCCCAGCCGGCCGGCTCCGGCACCGCGCTGATGCGCAGCACGGCGCCCCCCTCCGGCCCGGCGGTCATGTTGCTGACGTAGAACACCGGGCCCCTCGGCCCTTCCCGGATCGCCAGGCCGCCGGGGGCGATCAGCCCGTCGCTCGCGATCGTGCTGCGCTGCCCGGTCCGGCCGTCGACCTTGATCAGCAGGCCCGTGCCGGGGCCTCCCGGCGCAGCCAGCCCGTTGCTGCTGATCTGCAGCACGTACAGGTTGCCGGCGGCGTCGAAGTCCAAGTCGATGATGGTCGTGAAACCGGCGAAGGCCACGCCCGTCGTGCCGGCGGCGTGCGCGAAGACCTTGGCCGCGCCGGGCGGGAACGGGAAGCCGGTCAGCGTGCCGACGGTCGGGTTGCCGCCGGGCCCGATCGCCACCCCCGTGGGCACCGACTGGTACACCGGCGGCCCGAACGGCAGCGGGTTCGTCTCCGGCGGCAGCACGCCCAGCGTCGTCACCACGCCGGCCGCCGTCGCCTGCACGAAGCTGTTGCCGCCGGCATCGGTGACGACGAACGAGCCGTCCGCCCGGCGCGCCAGGCCGAAGGGATTCGAGTCGATCGCGCCGCCGTCCGGATTGGCGGTGGTTTCGTGCTTCGCGATGTCGGCGATCGGGCTGACGGTGCCGCTGCCGTCCAGGCCGAGCCGGGCCACCGTGCCGAGCATTCCGGCGCCGAAGGCCCCGAGCGCATCGCGCGCCGCGGAGCTGGAACCCAGGCCGAACACGCCGTAGGCCTGTCCGGCCGGGTCGAAGACGATGTCCTGCAGGCCGGCGGCCTCGGCGCCGGCGGCATTGGCCAGTGACGGCAGCCCGGTCAGCACGCGGCTCTGCACGCCGCTCGCGAGGCGGCTGACGGCGCCGGTGTAACCGAGGTAGGCCGCACGGGGGCCGCTGCCCAAGCTCGGCGCGCCGACCCCGCCGCCGCGGCCGACCTCGGTCACGTACAGCGCGCCATCCGGCGCGAAGGCCAGGCCGCGGGGCGTGACCAGGCCGGTCATCACGGTGTCGATCGTGTAGGCGAGGGCATGCGCCGGCGCGGCCGGCAGCCAGCCGGCCAGGCCCAGGACGGCGGCGAACGCCAGGCCGCCCAGCCGCCGCCGCGGTGACGTCGAGCCGGCCCGGGAAGCGGGCCGCACGATCGGATGGCTGGCGGTGCATCGCGAACTCACGGGGGCAGCTTCGCATTGCGACCGTCGGCAGGCGCCCTTGGGGCGGCCCTGCAGGCTCTCGAGGAAAGACATGGCGATGACTCCTCAGGCATGGGGAAAGACCCGCTGATGACCATCGGCGGGCTGCCCACAATGCACCGTCGAGGTCCGGCCTGTCCTTGGCGGTCCATGAAAAATCGCTGAAACCCGATGAACGCGCGCGAAGACCCGCCTTCGCCGCCCGAACGGCTGGCGGTCGGGGCTTTCGTGCTCGAGCGTTCGCAACAGCGCCTGCTGCGCGGCGACGGCAGCGCGATCGAGTTGTCGCCCCGGCTCTTCGGCGCCCTGCAGGTGCTGGTCGACCACGCCGGCGAGCTGCTGGACAAGGACTGGCTGATGCGGGCGCTTTGGCCCGGCCTGGTGGTCGAGGAAAACAACCTCAATCAAGTGGTGGCGGCGCTGCGGCGCGCGCTGGGCGACGATGCCGTCGGCAGCCGCTACATCCAGACCGTGCCGCGACGCGGCTTTCGCCTGGTCGCGCCGGTCGCGCCGCTGCCGGCCGCCGGCCATGGCGCGCCGATGACGGCAGGCGCCACGGCGGCCG
>JAFLDG010000163.1 GCA_017302495.1 Burkholderiales bacterium | reverse complement strand
CAGCGCGAGCAGTTCCTGCGCGTCCTTCACCGACAGCGCGGCGCGGGTGTTGTCGGCGGCTTCCTCGAGGGCGGCGCGCGCGACCTGCAGGTTCAGCTCGACGAGCTTCTCGACGCCTTCGAAGGCGGCGGGCAGCGGCAGACCGGCAGCCGCGAGCACGCCGCGCGTCCACATCGTCTGCGCCAGCGGCACCGGCAGCGTGTGCGCGCCGCAGGCCAGCCACGCCGGGAAGGCATCGCGCAGCGTGCCGCCGCCCGCCTCCGGCACGAGCAGATCCAGGTAGCCCGAAGCCTCGACCTCGGCCCACAGCGCCGAGGCATCGGCCGCGCGTTCGACCGCACGCACGATCGCCGGGCTGCAGACCCCCTGCAGCAGCTTCTCGAAGGATTCGACCAGCAGCGCGTCCATCAGCGCAGCCCCAGCCCGCGGGCAATCACGCCGCGCAGGATCTCGCGCGTGCCGCCGCGCAGCGAGAAGGTCGGGCAGACCTGGAGCACGTAGTGGAGCGTGCGCAGCAGCATCTCGGGCGGCTCGTCTCCGGGTGCCGCGTAGATCGCATCGGCCAGCAAATTGGGCACCGCCTGTTCGAACTCGGTGCCCAGGTCCTTCACCAGCGCGGCCTCGACCACCGGGCTGGCGCCTGCGGCCAGCCGCGCGGTCAGCGCCAGCGACAGCTCGCGCAACGGCGCCAGGTGCGCGAGCAGCCGGCCGGCCAATGCCGCGTCGGCCTCGGCCGCACGCGGCCGGCGGCGCAGATGTTCGACCCAGGCATCGAAGAGCACCAGGCTGCCGTAGACGCGTTCGGGCCCGCTGCGCTCGTAGGCCAGCTCGGCGGTCACCTGCGCCCAGCCGGCGCCCTCCTCGCCCACCAGCGCATCGTGCGGCAGCCGCACGTCGTCGAAGAACACTTCGTTGAAGTGCGCATCGCCGGCCAGGTCGCCGATCGTGCGCACCGTGATTCCGGGCAGCGACAGGTCGACGATCAGCTGCGACAGGCCGGCATGCCGGTCTTCGGGCCCGCCGTGCGTGCGCACCAGCGCGATCATGTGCTGCGCGCGGTGGGCGTTGGTGGTCCAAAGCTTCTGGCCCTGCAGCACCCAGCCGTCGGCGGTGCGCGTGGCCCGCGTGCGCAGGCCGGCCAGGTCGGAACCGCTCTGCGGCTCGCTCATGCCGATGCAGAAGAACAGCTCGCCGGCACAGATCTTCGGCAGGAAGAAGCGGCGCTGCGTCTCGGTGCCGTACTTCAGGATCAGCGGGCCGCTCTGCCGGTCGGCGATCCAGTGCGCCGACACCGGCGCGCCGCGCGCCAGCAGTTCTTCGGCCAGCACGAAGCGGTGGAAGGCGTCCCGGCCGCCGCCGCCGTACTGCACTGGCAATGTCATGCCGACCCAGCCATGACGCGCCAGCGCGCGGCTGAACTCGGCGTCGAAGCCCATCCACGAACGAGCCAGCCGGTCGGTGGGACGATCCGCCAGCGCTTCGTCGAGGAAGGCCCGCACTTTCGGCCGCAGTGATTCTGCAGAGGCCGGAATCGTGCCGAGCGCCAGAGCTTCGATCATGGGGCATTAACGCAAATGTGGACCAACCGACTGCGGGATCGACTCCGCCTTCACCTCGAACAAGCGCCACTCGCCAGGCACACCACGAAGAACCTGCACTCCGCGGTCGTGGAATTCGACACCGGATCCCGTCATCAGATCCTTGACGGTCGAAGTTGCCAGCAGCGTGCCAGGCGCGGCCAAGGCCGACACTCTTGCACCGACATGCACCGCGATGCCACTGACACGGCCCTCGAGCAACTCGCACTCGCCGGTGTGCGTTCCCGCGCGAACGATGATGCCGAGTTCGGCGACGCCTTTGATGACTTCGCAGCCGCAAGCCACTGCGCGCGCCGGACTCTCGAATGTCACGAAGAAGCCATCGCCGGCGGTGTCGATCTCGCGGCCACCGAAGCGCTCGATGGTTGCGCGGACGACGCCATGATGCCGTGCCAGCAATTCGTGCCAGGCTCTGTCGCCAATCCGGGCCGCGCGCTCCGTGGAACCGACGATGTCCGTGAAGAGGACCGTGCGAACGTCGCGCTCCAGATCACCCTGCAGCATCGCTTCGCCTTGGAGCAGCCGCTTGTGCAGCGCCTGTGTGGCCGGTCCGGGATTTGCCCCCAGCTCCTCGCGCAGCAGCCGCCGCAACTGTTCGTAGGTCAACAGGGCCTCGGCGACATTCCCCTGCGCAGCCAGTACCTCCATCAAGAAGCGATAGCCGCTTTCCCGGTAGGGCGCCAGCTTGATCAGGGCACGCGCAGAGCGCTCGGCCGACGGCAGTTCGGAGCCCGCGAAGCCGAGCCCGATTGCCGCGACACACTCGTGCGCGCGCACCAGCGTGTCGTCGATCTGCCGACGCATCTCGTCGATCCACGGCGCCTCGTAGCCCGGCATGAAGCCTCGTCGCGCGACATGCAAGGCCACGCGCGAAGGCCCCCACGCGCGCGCCCAATCTCCTTGGGCAACGGCCGAAGTCGCGCGATGAAGACCTTCGCTGGCAGCCTCCAGGTCGATCCACGCGTCGGGCTGCAACACCAGACGCACCTCTTGCTTGCCGACGACCGCGCGTTGCCCCAGCACGCCCCGCAGCTTGGTAAGCAGCGCGCTCAGGGCGGTGTCGGCAGCCGCGGGCGGGCGGTCTGGCCACAGCACCTGCATGAGTTCGGATCGCGTCGAGGGACGCCGCCGATGGGCCGCCAGATAGACGAACAGCAATCTGCCTTGACGGCCCGGCAACTCGTCCTCGATGCGACGACCTTCGAACCTCGCCATCAGCCGTCCGCAGAGTTGGATCCTCGTGACCAGCGGCGGCGCCAAGCTTTCACCAAGGTCTTGAACGTCCTGGGCGACCACAATGCATCCCGTCAGCAGAAAAGGAGCACGACATGCGTAAAGTCATCAACTGCGAATGCGGTGAAGTGGTGCGGGGCAACAGCGACGAGGAGATTGTGGCCGCCGTCCGGGAGCACCTGACCCGCGACCACCCCGAGTTGCTGGAAAAGCTCTCGACGGAAGACATCCTGGGTATGGCCGAAGAGGAGGAATGAGATCACGGGGCTACCCGGCGGACGCGCCGTTCAAGCCCCGTAGGCTCCGATGACCGAAATCGCAGCGACGTTCTGGCTGGGGAAGCCACCCAGGTTGTGCGTCACGCCCCAGGTAGGCGCCTTCAGCTGGCGCGCGCCGGCGCGGCCCTGCAGCTGAAGGTACATCTCGTAGACCATGCGCAGGCCCGAGGCACCGATCGGGTGGCCGAAGCACTTCAGCCCGCCGTCGATCTGGCAGGGCACCTTGCCTTCGGCGTCGTAAAAGCCGTCCAGCACGTCGCGGATCGCGGTGCCCTCGGGCGAGAGCTGCAGGTCCTCCATCGTCACCAGCTCGGTCACCGAGAAGCAGTCGTGCACGTCCACCAGCGACACCTGCTCGCGCGGCTTGGTGATGCCGGCTTCCTGGTAGGCCCGCGCGGCCGCGACGCGGGTGGTGGCGAAGTAGGAGCCGTCCCACTGGTCGTACTGCACCTCCTGGCCGTTGGACACCGCCACCTGCAGCGCCTTCACCGCCACCAGATCCTTCTTGCCCAGGCCGCGGGCGATGTCGGGCGTGGTGACGATCGCGCAGGCGCTGCCGTCGCTGACACCGCAGCAGTCGTACAGGCCCAGCGGCTCGGCGATCATCGGCGCGCGCATCACGTCGTCCTCGGTGATCTTGTTGCGCAGGTGGGCCTTCGGGTTGCGCGCGCCGTTGTCGTGGCTCTTCACCGAGATGTGAGCCATCGCGCGCTTCAGGTCGCCCTTGTCGGCGCCGTGCTTGGCGCGGTAGGCGGCGGCTAGCTGCGCGAAGGAGCCCGGCGCAGAGATGTTCGGCCAGAACAGGTCGTTCAGCGCGCCGCGGCCGCGCTGCGGCAGGCCGCCGTAGCCGGTGTCCTTGAGCTTCTCGACGCCCAGCGCCAGCGCGATGTCGGCCGCGCCGGAGGCCACCGCATACACCGCGCCGCGCAGCGCCTCGGTGCCGGTGGCGCAGTAGTTCTCGACACGCGTCACCGGGATGTAGGGCAGCCGCAGCGTCATCGCCAGCGGCACCGCCGACTTGCCCAGGTGCTGCTCCTCGATGGCCGTGCCCAGCCAGGCGGCCTCGATCTGCTTGCGCTCGATGCCGGCGTCGGCCAATGCTTCCTCGAAAGCCTCGACCATCAGGTCCTGCGCGTTGCAGTCCCAGCGCTCGCCGAACTTCGAGCAGCCCATGCCGAGGATGACAACCTTGTCCTTGATGCCGCTTGCCATGACCGGTCTCCCTTGCAATGTCAGGCCGGAACGTCCGACCAGGGGTTGATCAGTTCGACGCCCAGGCCGGCAAAATCGCCGACGTTGCGCGTCACCACGCGGCAGTCGCGGCTGCGCGCGATGGCCGCAATCTGCAGATCGAAGGCGTCGGCGGGCCGGCCGGCCTTCTTGCGAGCACCGAACATCTCGCCATAGACGCGAGCGGCCGCGCTGTCAAAGGGCAGCAGCCTTGCGCCAAAGCCTTGCGCCAGCAAGGTCTCCCAGCGGGAACGCAGCTCACGCTGCCTGGCGCCTGCCGGCAGCACGGCGATACCCGCGCCGATCTCGGCCACGGTAATCGCGGTGGTGGCCAATCGCGCCGTCGGCTGCGCACGCAGCCAGCGCTGAACGGCCGCGTCGGGCTGGGGGCGCATCAGCTCCGACACCACGTTCGTGTCCAGCAGATCCATCAGCCGAGCCGGGGAACGCGCCGTGCGCGCTGCCGCCGCGGCAGCGACAGCTCCACGCCCTGCCCGGCACCGAACAGCGATTGCGCCAGATCCACCAGGTGCGGCGGTGCGGCGTCGCGCCGACCGACGAGGGCATCGCGCAACAGCACGCGTGCCTCCTCCTCCATCGACCGGCCCTGCTGCGCCGCGCGTACCCGCAGCCGCTGCTTCAGCGCGTCGTCCAGGTTGCGGATCGTCAAGCTGGCCATCGGCGGCTCCGGTGATTGCAACGCACGCAATGATAGCAACGCACTCAAGCCGGCGTGGCCTTCCAGAAGTAGCGCTGGAAGCCGCGCAGCGGATCCTGGTCCTTGATGCGGAACACCATCCGCATGGGCAGGCCCACATCCATCTTGCCGGCCTCGATCTCGGTGAAGTCCATCAGCATGCGCCCGCCGCCGTCGAACTGCACCATGCCGAAGTAGGTGGGCGGGTCGGGCGTGTAGGTCAGCGCATCGGCGGTGTAGGACATGACCTTGCCGCTGCGCTCGGCAAACGGGTAGTCGTCCTGGCTGTCCAGCGCGTTGCACTCGGGGTTGACGCAGTAGCGCTGCCGCGGGTACTGCACCGTGCCGCAGGCGCGGCACTTGCCGCCCACCAGGCCCTGGATCATGTCGCGGTTGCGGTACAGCACCGTCAGCGGCGTGGGCTTGTCGGGTTCGGCGCGCATGCCGCGCTCCATGTCCAGCAGGCCGTTGAAGGACAGCCAGCGCAAGTAGTTACCGTCTTCGCGGCGCTGCGCCAGCGCACCCTTGACACCGAAGCGCGGCTTGGCCGTTGCGATCGCGTCGGTTACGCGCAGCAGCAACGCGTCGCAGCCTTCGCCGAAGGCCGCCACCAGGATCAGGTCGCCCGGCTTGGCGTCTTCCAGCGCGGCGGCCAGCATCAGCAGCGGGTGGGCCACGCCGGTGTCGCCGCAGACGGCGGCCAGCGCATCGCGCACGCTGGCGTCGGCCAAGTTGCAGCGCTTGGCCACCGCGGCCTGGATGCGCGACAGCGTGCCCGGCAGGCAGAAGTGCGTCACCGCGCCCGCTTCGGCACCCGCCTTCTTCAGCACCGCGTCGACGGCGCGCGGCACGATCTTCAGGTAGCCCTCGTCGCGCACCCAGCGCTCTTCCCAGGCGTAGTCGTGGGCGCGGTCGTGCATGCGGTACTGGTGCACGAAGTCCACCGTCTCGCTGTGCGCCGCCACCAGCGTGGCCAGCGGCCTGCCGCGGCCCACCAGCAGCGCGGCCGCGCCGTCGCCGTAGCTGAGCTCTTGCGTGCTGGCGGCCTTGGCCTTGCGCGCATCGGCGGCCACCACCAGCGTCGGACCCTGCCCCGACGGCGCCCCCAGCGCCTCCATCAGCGCGCTGGAGCCGGCGCGCTGGCTGCCGGTGAAATCGAGCCCGCGCAGCGCCGACGGCAGCATCAGCGAATTGGCCACCACGCCGGCGTTGAGCCGGTCGTCGAAGGGCAGGCTGCTGGAGGCCAGCACCAGGCGGCTCAGGGCCGTGCGGTCGCGGTCGCCCAGGCAGTCGCGCGCCGCCTCCACGCCCATCGTGATGCTGTCCTCGTCCCAGTTGCAGATGGCGCGCTCGCCCTTGGCCAGGCCCTTCAGGCCCGGCGCGAACCAGGCATTGGCCGCGGCCACCACCGCGCGCTGCAGCCGCGCACGCGGCACGTAGGCGCCGAAGGACAGGATGCCGAAATCGGAGTTACTCATCGGATGCATTCCGGAGAAAATGTGCGCATGCGCCCTTCACAATCCCTGTTCAGGCACCGCGAACGCGTGCTCGCGCTGGCGGCGGCCCGCGGCGCGAGCCGGGTGCGGGTCTTCGGCTCGGTGGCCCGGGACAGCGACCATGAGGGTAGCGACCTGGACCTGCTGGTCGACCTGCCGGCGGGAACCTCGCTGCTGGACATCGTGGGCCTACAGCTCGACATCGAGGACGCGCTCGGCATCAAGGTCGATCTGTGCACCGAGACCGAGCTGCACCCCGCCCTGAAGGAACGGGTGTTGGCCGAGGCACGGCCGCTGTGAGCGAGCGCGACCGGCTGTTTGTGCAGGAGTGGCAACGTCATGCGCGGGGCCGCGATGTCGAGCGCATCCTGGGCCAGACGGGACAGGCCGACCGACATCAGATCGGGTCCCAGCTGAACACGTCGGCCGAGCGGTCCAGCGGATAGAAGCTGGCCTTCATCGCCGGGATGGCATGGCTGGCCACGGTCTGCGGCGTCCAGCCTTCGTCGCGGTGCACCGAGCGGATCGGCCGGCTCTGGCCCATCAGGAAGATCTCGTTCGCGCGCACCGCGAAGATCTGGCCGCTGACGTCCTTGGCCTCGTCGCCGAGCAGGTACACCGCCAGCGGCGCGATCTTGCTCGTCTCCATCGCCTTCATGCGCGCCAGCCGCGCAGCCTGCTCGGGCGTGTCGCTGGGGATGGTGCCGATCAGCCGGCTCCAGGCGAAGGGGCTGATGCAGTTGCTGCGCACGTGGTAGCGCTGCATGTCCAGCGCGATCGACTTGGACAGGCCGACGATGCCGAGCTTGGCCGCTGCGTAGTTGGCCTGGCCGAAGTTGCCGATCAGGCCGGAGGTCGAGGTCATGTGCACGAAGGCGCCGCGCTCCTCGCTGCGGAAGATCGCCGCCGCCGCGCGCGCCATGTAGAAGCTGCCGTGCAGGTGCACGTCGATCACCGCCTTCCACTCCTCCACCGACATGTTGTGGAAGATGCGGTCGCGCAGGATGCCGGCGTTGTTGACCACCGCGTGCAGCGTGCCGAAGGCGTCGGTCGCCGTCTTGACGATGCGGTTCGCCGATTCCCATTCGGCCACGCTGTCGGTGTTCGCCACCGCCGCGCCGCCGGCGGCACGGATCTCGTTCGCGACCTGCATCGCCGGGCCGTCGTCGTGGCCCGCGCCGGACTCGGACACGCCGGGGTCGTTGACCACCACCTTCGCCCCTTCGGCCGCGGCCAGCATCGCGATGTCGCGGCCGATGCCGCGCCCTGCCCCGGTGACGATCACCACCTTGCCGTCGAGCATGCCCATCGTGCGGTCTCCTGCGGCCGGGCAGCCGGCCTTTGCACGGGCATTCTGCGGCATCGCCTGCGGCCGCGGATGTCCCGCAGACGACGGCGATCCGTCAGCGCGCGGCGCCCCAGCGGTCGAGCCGCAGCGCGATGCCGCAGCTCGTGCCGTAGACGACCATCGAGGCCGCGCCGAGCGCGAACAGCTGCCACGGCGCGGCGTCGTGCGCGACCAGCCAGCTGCCGCCGGCGGCGACCAGCAGCAGCCGCAGCGTCGCCGCGATCACCGGCCCGGTCATCCGCCCCGCCCCCTGCGCCGCGAAGTACAGCGTCAGGCCGAAGCCGAAGAAGCCGAAGGCCGGCCCGGCCCAGTGCAGGAAGCTGCGCGTGTGCGCGAGCACGCGCTCGTCGGCGGTGAAGATCGTCGCCCACAGGTCCGGCTGCAGCGCGACCACGAGCCCGACCCCGCTCAGCACCGCGGCGGTCGACGCGCCGGCCGTCCACGCGACGCGCCGCGCCCGCGCCACCTGCCCGGCGCCGATCGCCATGCCGACCATCGGCACGCACGCCAGGCCGATGCCGAAGGCCACCGTGCTCATCAGGAACTCCAGCCGCTGGCCGATCGCGTAGCCGGCCAGCGGCAGCACGCCGAGCTGCGCGACGAAGCCGGCCATCAGCACCATCGTCGTCACCGACTGCAGCGGCGACAGGCAGGCCACCGCGCCGACGCGCAGGATGTCGGCGAACAGCGCGCGCTGCAGCGGCACGCCGCGCACGCGCAGCCGGAGCCGGCCGCCGCCGCGGCGCAGGTGCTGCAGCAGCAGCGTCGCGCCGAGCGACTGCGCGACGATCAGCGCGAGCGCGACGCCGGGCATGCCCAGCCGCGGCGCACCGCCGAGGCCCAGGCCGAGCACGATGCCGAGCGCGATCTGCAGCAGCCCCGCGCCGATGAGCGCGGCCGACGGCACGCGCATGTTGCCGGTGCCGCGCAGGATCGACGCCAGCGTGTTGAACAGCCAGACCGCGATCGCGCCGGCGAACAGCACCGTCGAATAGCCGAGCGCCTCGCGCAGCACCTCGCCGCGCGCGCCGAGCAGCGCGAACAGCGGCGCGGCCAGCGCCAGCAGCAGCAGCGAGTACAACGCGCCGCCGGTTGCGCCGATCACCAGCGCGTGCAGCGCCACCGCCTGCGCCCGGCCGGTGTCGCCCGCGCCCAGCGCACGCGCGACCGCCGACGACACGCCGCCGCCCATCGCGCCGGCCGACAGCATGCCGGTCAGCATCGCGAACGGAAACACCAGCCCGAGCGCGGCCAGCGGCACCACGCCGAGCCGACCGACGGTCCAGGTCTCGGCCAGGCCGACCAGCACCATCGTCGAGGTGGCGAGCACGTTCGGCGCCGCCAGCCGCGCGAGCGTGCGCAGGAT
>JAFLDG010000162.1 GCA_017302495.1 Burkholderiales bacterium | reverse complement strand
CCGCAGCCGGTGACCAGCACGGTGCGGCCGAGCAGCGGGCCGGCGCGGTTGACCGCGTGCAGCGCGACCGCGAGCGGCTCGGCCATCGCGCCTTCGGCGTCGCCGACGCCGTCGGCGAGCCGGTGCGCCTGGCTCGCGTCGATGACGATCTGCTGGCGGAACGCCCCCTGCACGTGCGGCATGCGCATCGCGCTGCCGTAGTAGCGCATGTCCAGGCAATGGTTCTGCAGGCCGGCCTGGCAGAAGCGGCAGTGCCCGCACGGCCGGCTCGGGCTGACCGCGATCCGGTCACCGACCGCCAGGCCGTCGACACCGGCGCCGACCGCCTCGACGACGCCGGCGATCTCGTGGCCGAGCACCATCGGCTGCCGGATGCGGATCGTGCCGAAGCCGCCGTGCTGGAAGTAGTGCAGGTCCGAGCCGCAGATGCCGCCGCGGCGCACCCGCACGCGCGCCTGGCCGGCTTCGACCGCGGGGGTCGGCAGCGGCTCGACGCGCAGGTCGCCCGCGGCGTGGATGACGAGGGCTTCCATCGCTGCTGTCTCCGCGCTGCGGCCGCTAGGCCGCGAAGTCCTTCGGGAAGTTGTGCAACCAGACCTCGCGCAGCCGCGGCTCGGCGCCGGCGCGCTGTGCGACCGCCGCCAGCTTCGGCGCTTCCGTGTCGAACCACGCCCGCCCCGGGCGCCAATGGGTCATCACCGCGACGTACAGGTCCAGCGCCGAGAAGCGCGGGCCGAGGAACCAGGGTGCGCCCGCGGCCGATTCGACGATGCCCCACAGCCGCCGGCGGTAGTCCTCGACCGCCTCGGCGAACGCCTTCGCCGCCGCCGCGTCGCGCACGAAGCGCTGCGGGTCGTCGGCATAGGTGAAGGTCGGGTACAGGTTCGCGACCAGGAACACCAGCCAGCGCAGGAACGCCGGCCGCTCGGCCGCATCGGCGCGCGGCACCAGGTCGTCGCGGCCGGTCGCATCGGCCAGGTGCAGCGTGATCGCCGCGCTCTCGGTCAGCACGCGGCCGTCGGGCAACACGAGCGTCGGCACCTGCGCGAGCGGATTCATCGGCGCCAGCGCCGCCCGCGCCGCCGCCGACTGGAACAGGTCGTCGACCGCGTCGTAGTCGAAGGGCAGGCCGTACCAGGCGAGCTGCGCCTCGACGATCGCCGAGCCCCAGAACGGCCGGCCGTAGAGCCGGAAGCGGGCGCCTTCAGCCATGGCCGGCCTCCGCGGCCTGCGCCTGCGCGGCGCGGGCCTGCATCGCCTGCAGCACCTCGGGCGTGAGGCCCAGCGCCTCCTGCACCGGGCGCGGCGCGGTCGGGTCCCACGACGCGCGCGTACCCACCGTCATGCCGCCGTCGACGACCAGGTGCGTGCCGGTGACGAAGCCGGCAGCGTCGCTCGCGAGGTAGACCACCGCCTCGGCGATGTCCTGCGGCTGGCCGGCGCGGCCGGCGGCCTGCAGCGCGCCGCCGCGCTCGGTGAGCGATGCCGCCATGCGCTGCGAAGCCTCGCGGTCGAAGCCGAAGCCGCCGCCGAAGATCGGCGTCGCGATCAGCCCCGGCACCACCGCGTTCACGCGGATGCGATGTTTCGCCAGGTCGGCCGCGGCGACCTTGCTGAAGTGCAGCACCGCCGCCTTGGCGGTGGAATAGGCGATCGGCGCATAACCGGCGGCCAGCGCCGAGATCGACGCGGTGTTGACGATCGCCCCGCCGCCGCGCGCCTTCAGGTGCGGCAGCGCGTACATCGTGCCCGCCGCCACCGAGCGCAGCAGCAGGTTCATCGTCGCGTCCCAGCCGACGATCGTCATCTCCTCGACGCCGCCGCGCATGCCGCCGGCACCGGCGTTGTTGAAGACGATGTCCAGCCCGCCGAACTGCGCCGCGGCCTGCGCCAGCGCCTGCTCGATCTGCGCCGGCTGCGTCACGTCGCAGTGCGCATAGCGCACGCGGCCTTCGAAGCGGCGCTGCAGCGCGGCACCGGCGTCGTCCTGGATGTCGGCGGCGAGCACGCACGCGCCTTCGGCGACGAAGCGCTCGGTCGTCGCCAGGCCGATGCCCGAGCAGGCGCCGGTGACGAAGGCGATCTTGTGCTGCAGGCGCTGGCCCATGCCGTCTCCTCGTTCGCGGGGCGGCCGCAGTGTGGCACAGTGCCGCCTCGCTCCCGGGCGGCCCATGGCGCTGAAGTCCACCATCTACAAGGCCACGCTGCAGATCGCCGACATGGACCGGCAGGTCTACGCCGAGCACGCGCTGACGCTGGCGCTGCACCCGTCCGAGACCGAGGAGCGGCTGCTGGTGCGGCTGCTGGCCTTCGCGCTGAACGTGCCGGCCGATACCGACCGCGGCGCGCTGCAGTTCGCGCGCGGCCTGTCCGACACCGACGAGCCCGACCTGTGGCAGCGCGACCTGACCGGGCAGCTCGTGCACTGGATCGAGGTCGGCCAGCCCGACGAGCGGCGCCTGAGCAAGGCCTGCGCCCGCGCCGAGCGGGTCACGATCTACTGCTACGGCAGCGCGGCCGGCCTCTGGTGGGCCGGCATCCGCACCAAGCTGACGCGGCTGCAGCGGCTCGCGGTCTGGCAGATCCCGGCCGAACAGGCGCAGGCGCTGGCCGCACTGGCGACGCGTTCGATGCAGTGGCAGCTGACGGTGCAGGACGGCCACGTGTGGGTGCACGCCGAGCCGGGCACGGTCGAACTGGTGCCGATGCTGCTGCAGGGCGCCGCGCCCGCCGACGCGGCCCGTTGACCCGGCCGCCGCGGCAGTTCCCGGCGATGTGGCACAGTGCCGGGGCCTCCGCCTTCCCCGCCCCGATGACCAAGCTGCTCGCGGCCGCGAGCCTGCTGCTCGCGATGACCGCTGCCCTGGCCCGAGACGACACCGCCGACCCCTGGCTCTGGCTCGAGGAGGTGCAAGCCGAGCGCGCGCTCGACTGGGTGCGCGAACGCAACGCCGAGACCCGCAGCCGGATCGAGGCCTGGCCCGCCTTCGCCGCGACCCGTGCGCGCGTGCGCGAGATCCTCGACGCGAGCGACCGCATCCCCACGGTCGTGCGCCGCGGCGACCACCTGTACAACCTGTGGCAGGACGCGGCCAACCCGCGCGGGCTGTGGCGGCGCACGACGCTGGCCGAGTACCGCAAGGCCGACCCGGCCTGGCAGGTGCTGCTCGACCTCGACGCGCTCGGCCGCGCCGAAGGCGAGAACTGGACCTGGGGCGGCGCGGTCTGCTACGGCCCCGAGGACCGGCGCTGCCTGCTGATGCTGTCGCGCGGCGGCGCCGACGCGGTCGTGGTGCGCGAGTTCGACACCGTGCGCCGCGCCTTCGTCGAAGGCGGCTTCGCGCTGCCGGAGGCGAAGACCGACGTGCAATGGGCCGACGCCGACACGGTCTACGTCGGCACCGACTTCGGCCCCGGCTCGCTCACCGACGCCGGCTACCCGCGCGTGATCAAGCGCTGGCGGCGCGGCCGGCCGCTGGCCGAGGCCGAGACGGTGTTCGAGGCGCGCACGAGCGACGTCATCGCCGGCGTCGGTGTCGATCGCACGCCCGGCTTCGAGCGCACGGTCTTCAGCCGCGCGCCGGATTTTTTCGGCAGCGAGCTGTGGCTGCTCCGCGGCGACGCGCTCGTGCCGCTGCCCAAGCCGGCCGACGCGCAGCTCGACTTCTGGTACGAGCGTGTGCTGCTCGCGCTGCGCAGCGACTGGACGCAGGAGGGACGGACCTGGCCGAAGGGTTCGCTGCTCGTCGCCGACGCGAACGACTATCTCGCCGGGCGCGCGCGCTGGACCGCGCTGTTCACGCCGACGGCGAGCCGCTCGCTCGCCGGCCACGCGACGACGCGGCACGCGGTGCTGCTCGAGGTGCTCGACGACGTCGCCGGCCGGCTGGTCGAGCGGCGCTTCGACGGCACGCGCTGGTTGTCGCGCGAGGTGGCCACGCCCTTCCCCGGCACGCTGCACGTGCAGGCCCTGCACGACCCGCTGGTCGCCGACGACCCGCTGGCCGAGGCCTACCTGTTCGGCTACACCGATTTCCTGACGCCGGACACGCTCGCGCTCGCGCGCACCGGCAGCGACGTACGCGAGCCGCTGAAGGCGCGCCGCGCCTGGTTCGAGGCCGCCGGCATGCGCGTCGAGCAGCGCTTCGCGACCTCGAAGGACGGCACGCGCGTGCCGTACTTCGTCGTCTGGCCGGCCGGCGCGAAGGCCGACGCCGACCAGCCGGCGCTGCTCTACGGCTACGGCGGCTTCGAGAGCGCCGAGCAGCCGTGGTACTCCGGCGCCTGGGGGCAGGCCTGGATGGCGCGCGGCGGCGTGCTCGCGGTAGCCAACATCCGCGGCGGCGGCGAATACGGCCCGGGCTGGCACCAGGCCGCGCTGAAGCGCAACCGCCAGCGCGCCTTCGACGACTTCATCGCCGTGGCCGAGGACCTGGTCGCACGGCGGATCACGCGGCCGGCGCGGCTCGGCATCATGGGCGGCAGCAACGGCGGGCTGCTGGTCGGCGCGGTGATGCTGCAGCGGCCGGAGCTGTTCGGCGCCGTCGTCTGCCAGGTGCCGCTGCTCGACATGAAGCGCTACCACCGGCTGCTGGCCGGCGCGAGCTGGATGAGCGAATACGGCGACCCGGACGACCCCGGCGACTGGGCCGCGATCGCCGCCTACAGCCCGTACCAGAACGTGCCGCCGCGCGATGCGAAGCTGCCGCCGGTGCTGTTCACGACCAGCACGCGCGACGACCGGGTGCACCCGGGCCATGCGCGCAAGATGGCCGCGCGGCTGAAGGAAACGGGCCACGCGGCCTGGCTGTACGAGAACATCGAGGGCGGCCACGGCGGCGCCGCCGACAACGCGCAGCGCGCCGACATGCTCGCGCTCGAGTTCGGCTTCCTCTGGCAGCAGCTCGGCGACGCCGCGCCGGAGCCGCCGCACACCGAGCACCAAGCCCCCGCGCCGGCGGCAGGCCACCGATGACGACGCTCGACATCCGCCACGACCCGCAGGCGCGGCGCTTCACGGCCGCAGTCGGCGGCGGCGCCGCCGAATGCGTCTATCGCCTGCACGGCACGCGCATGGACATCGTGCACACCGAGGTGCCGTGGCAGGCCGAAGGCCGCGGCATCGCCGGCGCGCTGGTCCAGGCCGCGCTCGACCACGCACGCGCGCAGGGCTGGCGCGTGCGGCCGCTGTGCAGTTACGTCGCCGCGTACATGCGCCGGCATCCCGACACCCACGGTCTGCTGGCCGAGTGAGCCGCCCTCGATGAACACACCGCAACCGATCGATCCGCGCGCGCAGCAGGTGCTGGACTTCTGGTTCGGCGCCCCGGGCGACCCGCACCACCTGCAGCCGCGCGCCGGATGGTTCCGCAAGGACCCGGCCTTCGACGCCGCGATCCGCGATCGTTTCGGCACGCTGATCGACGCTGCGCTCGCCGGCGGGCTCGACGCCTGGGCCGCGCCGCCGCACGCGGCGGTGGCGCGCATCGTCGTGCTCGACCAGTTTCCGCGCAACGCGTTCCGCGACAGCGCGCGCATGTTCGCCGGCGACGCGCAGGCGCTGGCCGCGGCGAAGGCGCTGGTCGCCGCCGGCGCCGACCGGGGGCTGCCCGGCGTGATGCGCCAGTTCGTCTACCTGCCGTTCGAGCACGCGGAGAACCTCGCCGACCAGCACGAGTCGATGCGGCTCTTCGAGCAGCTCGCGCGCGACGAGCCGGCGCTCGCCGGCCTGCCCGAATGGGCGCGCAAGCACCTCGACATCGTCGCCCGCTTCGGCCGCTTCCCGCACCGCAACGCGCTGCTCGGCCGCGCATCGACGACCGAGGAGATCGAGTTCCTGAAGCAGCCGGGGTCCGGCTTCTGACGATGACAGCACCGGATGCGGCACGCGCGCTCGCCGAGACCCGCGCCTGGGTCGAGCAGGCGGTGATCGGCCTGAATCTGTGCCCGTTCGCGAAGGCGGTGCAGGTCAAGGGGCTGGTGCGCTACTTCTGCAGCGCTGCACGCGAGCCGGCCGCGCTGCGCGACGACCTCCGCCGCGAGATGCAACACCTCGCCGCCGCGCCGGTCGACGAGATCGAGACCACGCTGCTCGTGCACCCCTGGGTGCTGACGGATTTCCTCGACTTCAACGACTTCCTCGACGAGGCCGATGCGCTGCTGGTCGAGCTGGGGCTCGACGGCGTGCTGCAGGTCGCGAGCTTCCACCCGGGCTACCGCTTCGCCGGCACCGAGGCCGACGACATCACGAACGCGACCAACCGCTCGCCGCACCCGACGCTGCACCTGCTGCGCGAGGCGAGCATCGACCGCGCCGTCGCCGCCTGCCCCGAGGCCCAGACGCTGGTCGCCGCGAACCTGCGCACGCTGCGCGCGCTCGGCGCCGAGGGCTGGGCACGGCTGCAGGCCGAGATCCTGCGCAGCGCCGCGCGCGCCGTCAGCGCAGAAAACCCTCGAGCACGTTGACGGTGTTCAGGCCGAGCTCGGCGACGGCATAGCCGCCCTCGAAGACGAAGGCGGTCGGCAGGCCCAGCGCGGCCAGGTCGGCACCGACGGTCAGGTAGTCGGCGCTGCGCAGGCGGAAGCCCGAGATCGGGTCGCCCTCGAAGGTGTCGAGGCCGAGCGCGACGACCAGCGCGCCAGGCGCGAAGTCCGCCACCGCCTGCAAGGCCTGCTGCAACGCGCGCCGCCAGTCGTCGAAGCCGCTGCCGCGCGGCAGCGGCAGGTTCAGGTTGCAGCCCTCGCCCGCGCCGGTGCCGCGTTCGTCGGCATGGCCGAGGTAGAACGGGTACTCGGTGCGCGGATCGCCGTGGATCGACACGGTCAGCACGTCACCGCGGTCGTGGAAGATGCTCTGGGTGCCGTTGCCGTGGTGGTAGTCGACGTCGACGATCGCGATCCGCGGCATGCCGCCGTCGCGCAGCGCCTGCGCCGCCAGCGCCGAGTTGTTCAGGAAGCAGTAGCCGCCGTAGAAGTCGGCGCCGGCATGGTGGCCGGGCGGTCGCGTCAGCGCGAACGCGCAGCGCTCGCCGTCGAGCAGCGCCTGCGCGGCCGAGACCGCGCAGCCTGCGCCGGCACGGGCCGCGACCCAGGTGCCGGCGGTGATCGGCGAGCCGGCGTCGAAGGCGAACAGGCCCACCCGCGCCGACAGCTCCTGCGGCAGCCGGTCGCGGCGCATGCCCGGTGCCGGCCAGACCGAGGGCAGCAGGTCGAAGGCGGCATGCGCCGGATCGAGCGCCACCCAGTCGGCCCAGGCCTGCTGCAGGAAGCGCAGGTAACGCGGATCGTGCACGCGCTGCAGCCGCTCGATGCCCGGCTCGACCGGCGCCTGCAGCGTGCCGATGCCGCGGCGCTGCAGTTCCCCGAGCACGTGCTCGACGCGGGCCGGCACCTCCACGCAGGGCACCAGCCGGCCGCGGTACATCTCGTGCCGGCCCTGGTGCCGCGCGTGCAGCGCATTGGCGAACACCCGCATCGCGGCCCGATCAGCGCGCGGAGCGCTTCGCCTCCTCGTCCTGCAGCAGCCGCCACATGACCTTGCCCGAGCCGGACTTCGGCAGCGCGTCGACGAACTCGACGATCTTCGGCACCTTGTACGCCGCCATGTGCTCGCGCGCCCAGGCGACGATGTCCTCGGGCTTCGCGCTCGCCTTCGCCTCGGCGCGCAGCACGACCACCGCCTTCACCGTCTCGCCGCGGTAGTCGTCCTTCGCGGCGATGATGCAGGCCTCCTGCACCAGCGGGCACTTGAACAGCAGCAACTCGACCTCGCTCGGCCAGACCTTGTAGCCGCTGGCGTTGATCATGCGCTTCAGACGGTCGGTGATGAAGAAGTAGCCCTCGTCGTCCATCCGGCCGAGGTCGCCGCTGCGGAAGAAGCGCCTGCCCTCGAAGCTGATGAACGCGGCCTCGGTCGCCTCCGGATGGCGCCAGTAACCCTTGAAGACCTGCGGGCCGTGGATGATGATCTCGCCGTCCTGCCCCGGCGGCAGTTCCTCGAAGGTCACCGGGTCCACCACCCGCGCGTCGGTGCCGAAGTACGGGATGCCCAGGCACTGCAGCTTCGCGCGCTCCACCGGGTTGCTGTGGCTCGGCGCGGCGGTCTCGGTCAGGCCGTATCCCTCGGCGAAGGTGAGGCCGAATTCGTCGAGCAGCCGCTGCGCCACCGCGTGCGGCATCGCCGCGCCGCCGCCGCCGATGTAGCGCAGGCTCGACAGGTCGAAGCTGCGGTAGTTGGGGCTGGCGAACAGGTCGATCACCATCGTCGGGATGCAGGTCCAGTGCGTGATGCCGTGGCGCGCGAACAGGCGGCCGGCCAGCTCGCGGTCCCAGCGCGGCATCAGCACCAGCGTCGCGCCGGCATACACCGAACCGAGCGCGCCCAGCATCATGCCGGTGATGTGGAACATCGGCACCACGCCCAGGCCCACCGTCTCGGGGCCGCTGTGGCTCCACTGGCCCGAGACGGCGTTGTGCATCAGCGTCGCGTGGGTGTGCATGCAGCCCTTCGGCAGCCCGGTGGTGCCCGAGGTGTAGGGCAGCAGCGCGAGGTCGTCGGGCCCGGCGCCGTGCGGCCCCGGCAGGTGCCCGGCGTCGAGCGCGTGTGCCCAGCGCACGAATCCGTCGGGCAGCGGCGGCTCGGCGCGCAGCCACTGCTCGATGGCCGCGCTCGGCGCTTCGGCCGGGTCGAGCGGGCCTTCGGGCATCGCGTCGGTGTAGCGCGTCACGACCACCGCGCGCAGGCGCTGGGCCTCGGGCAGCGCACGGTTCGCTTCGTCGACGAAGCCGGCCAGGTCGGCCGCGCAGATCACGACCTTCGTCTCGGGGTCGGTGATGTAGTGGCCGAACTCGTCGGCTCGGTTCATCGGGTTCACCGGCACCGCGACCGCGTTCGCGCGGAAGACGGCATAGAGCGCGATCACGAATTGCGGGCAGTTCTGCAGGTACAGCGCGACGCGGTCGCCGGCCCCCACGCCCACGGCCTGCAGCCAGCCGGCGAGCGCTTCGGCCTGCCGCTTCAGCTGCCGGTAGCTCAGCGCCCGGCCGAAGAAGAGGAAGGCCGTCTTGTCCGGGTAGCGCGTCGCGGCCACCTCGAGGTTGAACCAGAGCGAGGTCTGCGGCACGGCCAGTTCGCGCGGCAGGCGCCTCGGCCAGATCGCGTGATGGGGGCGGGTCGGTTCGGTCATGGAGCGCTACTCTCGTTCGGCTGCGGCAACGGGCGGAAAGGTCGGCGCCGGCGATTTCGACGGCGCGATCGTCATGGTCTCGCACGACCGCCACCTCATCGGTC
>JAFLDG010000161.1 GCA_017302495.1 Burkholderiales bacterium | reverse complement strand
CTGGCCGTCCTCGACGCCGAGCACGAGCCGGCCGAGCCACTCGCCCGGCTTCTTCGTGCTGCGCTGCCGGTACACGACCGTCACGTGCTCGCCGCGGCGGATGGTACCGAGCGCATCGAACTCCTCGGCCAGGTTGCGCGCCAGCTCGCTGTGCGCGAACTGGTGGCCGGCCGCGACCTGGTCCATCGCGCGCGCCAGCGAGCTGGAGAAGTTCTTCGAGAACTCGCCGTACTTGCCTTCGTTCGAGGAACGGACGAGGTCGCGCCACAGCGGCCGGGCCAGCGCCAGGATCTCCTCGTCGGTCTTGTCGATGATGCTCACGCGGCGGCAACCGAGGCCGGCTGCTTCTCGTCCGCGACCAGGTGATAGCAGGGCGCCTTCTCCATCGTGTACTCACCGGTCTTCGGATCGCGGCGCGACACCGTCAGCACGTGCCAGTTGGCGTCGTCGACCTTCATCGCGTCGCCGCGGTAGTAGTAGCCCGGCCAGCGCGTCTCCTTGCGGAACAGCGTGTGCTGCGTCACGCACTCGGCGGCGCGATGCCGGTGCTTCAGCTCCCAGGCCCGCAGCAGCTCGTGCAGGTCCTTCGCGGCGAGCTTCTCGAGGTCTTCCTCCATGATCCGCAGCTTCTTCAGGCCGATGTTCAGCAGCTTCTCGTTCGTCATGTAGCTGACGGTCACGCCGCCGCAGTACTCGTCCATCAGCTTCTGCAGGCGGTCCAGGCCCTGCTTCGGGTTGAGGTAGTGCGGGTTGACGTCGCCGGCGACGATCTCGTTGCGGTAGACGCGGTAGTGCTCGAGCGGCTGGTAGATCTCGGCCTTGCGGCGGCGGATCTGCTCGTCGCTGACGGCGATGCCTTCGGCCTTGCCGTCGTCGATGTAGCGGCAGGCCGCCTTCGCCGCGAGCCGACCTTCCGTGAACGAGCCCGACGAGAAGGCGTGCGGCGTGCCGCCGACCGCGTCGCCGGCGCCGAACAGGCCCTCGATCGTCGTCATGCGGTTGTAGCCCCAGAAGTACTCCGGCGGCGAGAGGTCCTCGGGGCCGGAGCACCAGGCCCCGGAACCGGTGGCGTGCGAACCCATCACGTAGGGCTCGGAGGTGGTCAGCTCCGGGTTCTCGTTCTTCGGGTCGACGTCGGTCGCCGCCCACAGCACCGCCTGGCCGACCGTCATGCCGAGGAAGTTCTCCCAGCCGACCTCCTCCAGGTGCGGGTCCTGGAAGGCGCGCATCGTCACCATGTGGATCGGGCCGCGGCCGGCGTTGACCTCGCTGATCAGCGCGTGGTTGCGCAGGCAGGTCGGGATCGGCCGGTGCGTCAGGTGCGAGGCTTCCGGGTCGAGGTACTCCTTGCCGACCATCTTCTGCAGATCCGGCCACCACTTCGACTCGTACTCTTCGCCCAGGCCGTTCTGGGTGTAGGTCTTCAGGTGCAGGAAGTAGGCGCCGACCGGGCCGTAGCCGTCCTTGAACCGCGCCAGCACGATGCGGTTCTCCATCTGCGTCATCTTCGCGCCGGCGTTGATCAGCAGGCCGTAGGCCGACGCCGACGACCACGGCGCGTACCAGGTCCGGCCGGAACCCTCGCCGACCGAGCGCGGCTTGAAGATGTTGGACGCGCCGCCGGCCGAGCAGATCACGGCCTTCGCCTTGAAGACATGGTAGTTGCCGGTGCGCACGTTGAAGCCGACGGCGCCGGCGACGCGGTTCTCGCGGCTGTCGTCCATCAAGAGGTGCGTCACGCAGATGCGGTTGTAGACCTTGTCGGCCGACTTCTTCGCGGCCTCGGCGACGATCGGCTTGTACGACTCGCCGTGGATCATGATCTGCCAGCGCCCTTCGCGCAGGTAGCGCCCGGTCTTCGGGTCCTTCATGATCGGCAGGCCCCACTCCTCGAACTGGTGCACGGTGGAGTCGACGTGCCGCGCCATGTCGAACAGCAGGTCCTCGCGCACCATGCCCATCAGGTCGATGCGCGCGTAGCGCACGTGGTCCTCGGGCTGGTTCTCGCCCCAGCGCGTGCCCATGTAGCAGTTGATCGCGTACAGCCCCTGCGCGACCGCACCCGAACGATCGATGTTCGCCTTCTCGGCGATCACGATCTTCTTGTCCTGGCCCCAGAACCGCGCTTCCCAGGCGGCACCGGTGCCGCCGAGGCCGGCGCCGACGACCAGGATGTCGATGCCGTCTTCGATGATCGTTTCGTAGGCCATCAGTAGGTCACCCCCGTTTTCAGCTTCAGGCCGGCGGCCTCGAGCGTGCGCAGGCCGCCGTCGTCCAGGCGGATGTACTTCGGCTCGTTGTAGAGCAGTTCGCCGCGGCGCTGTTCGGGGCTCGGTGCGGGCACCTCCGCGAGCTTCGGGATCGCCTGCCCCCAGGGCTTGGTCGTGATCGGCGACAGGAAGTTCTTTTCCGTGCCGTTGCGGAACTTGATCCGCCAGGCGATCGTGCCTTTGCGTTCGTCGCGGTCGACGCGCACGCTGTGGCCGAGCGGCGCGAAGTCGGCGTAGCCGCGCACGTCGATCGCATGCTGCGGGCAGGCCTTGACGCAGGAGTAGCACTCCCAGCACATGTTCGGCTCGATGTTGTAGGCGCGCCGGTAGGTCTTGTCGATGTGCATGATGTCGGACGGACAGATGTCGACGCAGTGTCCGCATCCGTCGCACCGCGTCATGTAGACGAAGGTGGGCATCGGTGGCTCCTTGTTCCGTTTCGCCGGGGGTGTCAGTAATGGCGCGGGGCTTCGCGCTTGATGCCGAGCCCCATGTCCATCGGCGCGTCGCGCAGCAGCTCCATCGAGTGCCGCTCGCGCTGCGCCGGGTCGTCTCGCGTCTGCAGCGGCAGGTTCGCGTTCGTGCCGTTGGCCTCGGCGATACGCTTGTCGAAGGCCGCCGCCGGCTTGAAGAACATGTGCGCGAACTTCGACCAGTACACGCCGCCGAACAGCACCGCGGTCGCGACCAGGTACAAGCCGAGGAAGACGACGGCCGCGCCGTGGCCGGCCGCCTGCAGTGCGGCCCAGACGAGCCCGAGCGTCACGCTGGCGAGCAGCGAGAGGATGAACAGGTCGGCGCGCATCACCCGCCAGGGCGACTGGCCCTCGGCGGCGACGTCGACGCGGATGAAGAACCAGAACCAGTAGCCGCCGGCCAGCACCATCGCGCCGCCGAGCCACCACAGCTGCGCCACCAGCGCCGGGGCCGGGTCCGCGGCCGTCGGGTAGGCGAACACCAGGACCGCGGTGGTGACGAGGTACAGCACGAAGCCGTACATCGTCAGCAGGTGGGCAATCCGGCGCCGCGGGTTGCAGAACTCGCCCGAGGCGAGCACGTCCACCACCACGGTCTTGACCGCGATCGACGCCGTGTTGACCGGCTGGCCCACGTCGCGCGACTTGCGCGCCTTGGCGAAGAAGAAGGCCGCGCTGCGCTTGTGCGCCATGTCGAGCAGCGTGCCGACGATCACCGCCAGCACCATCAGCACGACAAAGGCCTGCATCGCGGCCGCGGGCCAGGCCGCGGGCAGGTGGGCGAAGGGGTTGATGCTGAACATCGTCTGCGGTCTCCTGCTGTGTCAGGGCGAGCGGGCTGGATCCAGCTCCCGCACGTCGAAGGTCATCGCGGCCAGATCGGCCAACACCCAGGTGCACGGTGCGGCGAGCCCGGCCACCGTGCCCGGGTTGACGAGCCAGCTCGTGCCGCCTTTCACGTCGGGCACGCGCCTCGCCTCGGCGCGGTGCGAATGGCCGCAGCACACCAGGTCCCATTCGCCGGTGCAGGCCATCGCGTAGCCGTAGTGGTCGTAGTGGACGACGAAGATCCGCCGCCCGCCGAGCTCGAGCCGGGCCTCGGCGCCGTGGTAGTGCAGCACGCCGCCGGCGCCGCGGGCGGCCGCGTCGGCGCTCTTGCGCGCCTGCCCGTGCGTCGCCTGCGCATCGCCGATGTTGTTGCCGTGGATCAGGTGGACCGGCAGGCCGTGCTCGAGCGCGGCGAGGATCGTCTGCGCGCCGATCAGGTCGCCGCAGTGGATCACCGCCTCGGCCCCCGCCGCCCGGCCCTCGCCGACGGCCTGCGCGAGCACGGAGGCGCGGTCGTGGCTGTCGGAGACGACGCAGACCTTCATCGGGCGGCCTCGGCGACGCGGTGGCCCAGCGCATAGTGATCGCGCAGGATCTCGAGCACCTCGGGGCGGCTGAACTCCGGCGGCACCGGCTGCCCCTCGGACAACCACGTGCGCAACTGCGTGCCGCTGACCTGCAGCCGGTCGGCGTCGCCGTGCGGACAGGTGCGGCCCGAGGCCATGCCGCCGCAGCGCCAGCACCAGAACGCGACGTCGATGCGCAGCGGCTGCGTCTGCAGCGCGTCCTTCGGGATCTCGTCGAAGATGCGGTGCGCCTCGAAGGGCCCATAGTAGCTGCCGACGCCGGCGTGGTCGCGGCCGACGATCAGGTGCGAGCAGCCGTAGTTCTGCCGGAACAGCGCGTGCAGCAATGCCTCGCGCGGGCCGGCATAACGCATGTCGAGCGGGTAGCCGGCCTGCACGATCGTCGACGGCACGAAGTAGTTCTTCGCCAGCGCCGCGATCGCGCGCGTGCGCACGTCGGCCGGGATGTCGCCGGGCTTGAGCGCGCCGAGCAGCGAATGCACCAGCACGCCGTCGCAGACCTCGATCGCCACCTTCGCCAGGTACTCGTGCGAACGGTGCATCGGGTTGCGGGTCTGGAACGCGGCCACGCGCGACCAGCCGCGCGAGTGGAACAACCGCCGCGTCTGCTCCGGCGTCATGTACAGATCGCCGTACTTCTCGGGGAAGCCGCCCTGCGACAGCACCTTCACCGGCCCCGCCAGGTTCAGCGGCGGCTGCTCCAGCACCATCTTCACACCGGGGTGCGCCGGGTCGGTGGTGCGGAAGACCAGCGCGCACTCGTGCGCCTTGTCGATCGCGTACTTCTCGGTGACGAGCATCGTCGCCAGGATCGACCCGTCGTCGGGGTCGGCGAGCGCGATCTCCTGCCCGGTGCGAAAGGTGTCGGCGGTGGCCTCGTCGGCCGACAACGTGATCGGGATCGGCCAGAACAGGCCGCCGGCCGTGCGCATGCCGTCGCACACGCCCTGCCAGTCGGCATGGGTCATGAAGCCGGCGAGCGGCGTGAAGCCGCCGATGCCCAGCATCAGCAGGTCGCCGCGCTCGCGCGAACTGACGCGCACGCGCGGCAGCGACGCCGCGCGCCGAAGCTCGGCCTCGAGCGCTGCGCCTTCGACCCGCAACGGGCGCAGCCCGCCGCCGCCGTGGGGCGTGACCAGTTGATTCATCGCTCGGCCACGTCCATGTCGTCAGCCGCCGCAGGCCCCGCCGCCCAACCAGCCCGGGGGCACCTGCACTGTCTCCTTGTTCGCGTCGGTGCGGCAGCCGTTCGCCGTCACCGCCGGCACGACCATCGCGCCAGGGCATGCTAGACCCCGCGCATCGAAAGAAAAAACAGACAATATCGGTCACGATGCCCGGAAAAACCGATCGTTCTCCCGCCCCGTCGGTGACGGCCCGGCTGCGCCTGAGCCTGCGCCAGCTCGAGGTCTTCGTCGCCACCGCCCGCTGCGGCTCGACCCGCGCCGCGGCCGACCAGGTGTCGCGTTCGCAGTCGGCGGCCAGCGCGGCGCTGGCGGAACTGGAGGGCGTGCTGGGCCGGCCGCTGTTCGACCGCGTCGGGCGCCGGCTGGTGCTGAACGAGAACGGGCGCGCGCTGCTGCCGCGGGCCCACGCGCTGCTCGACCAGGCGATGCAGATCGAGCGCCTGTTCGGCAGCGGCCACGAGGCGCCGCTGCGCGTGGCGGCCAGCCTGTCGATCGGCGAGTACCTGCTGCCCGAGCTGCTCGCGCGCTGGAAGCTCGCCCACCCGCTCGGCCCCGTCGAGCTGATGATCGGCAACACGCGCGAGGTCGTCGCCGCGGTCGCCGCCTTCGACGTCGACTTCGGCTTCATCGAGGGGCCGCAGACCCATCCGCAGCTGGTCACCCGGCCCTGGCGCAACGACGAGCTGGTGATTGTCGCCGCGCCGCGGCACCCGCTGGCCGGACGCACGGCCAGCCTGCGCCAGCTGCGCGAAGCGTCGTGGGCGCTGCGCGAACCCGGCTCGGGCACGCGCGAGGCCGCCGAGCGCTGGCTGATCGAACGCGTCGGGCCGCTGCGCGTCGAGTTCGAGTTCGGCAGCCCCGAGGCGATCAAGCGGCTCGTCGCCGCGGGCGCGGCGCTGGGCTGCCTGGCGCGCGAAGTCGTCGCGCGCGAACTTGCCCAGGGCATGCTGGTCGAGCTGCGGACGACGCTGCCGCGTGCCACGCGCCGGCTGGCGATCGTGCTGCACCGCGACAAGCACCTCGGCCCGGGCAGCGAGGACTTCCTGAGGCACTGTCGCGAGTTCGTGCCCACCCTGCCCTGACGGCGCTCAGCGCAGCCGCAGCTTCGTCAGCTCCTCGCCCTGCGGGTCGACGACGTGCACCGCGAAGGCGATGCACGGGTCGAAGCTGTGGATCGTGCGCTGGATCTCGAGCGGCTGCCCGCCGTCGTGCAGCCGGTGCCGGTCCATCTGCGCCGCCTCTTGCAGGCCGGGCTGCCCTTGGCCTGCCGCAGCCAGGTCTACGGCCCCCAAAGCGCGGCATTCTGCACGGACAGTTCGGCGCCCCCGATGTCGGCCGGCAGCCGGTCGAGCGTGGTCGTCATCGGCTGTGGCTGTGCACCCGCGAGCGATCGAGCGGCCAGCGGCTTGGCAACCGGCGCTGATCGACTTACCATTCGTCTTACCCGCCATCTCGGGCAACCCGTCATGGACACCGTCACCCTCTCCAGCAAGGGCCAGCTGGTCATTCCCAAAGCGGTGCGCGACTGTGCGCAGGTCGCACCGGGCTCGAAGTTGTCGGTACGTTATGTCGATGGCGAGATCCGGCTGCGGCCGCTGGCGCCTGCGCCGGCGGTCACCCTGGACGAAGTGGCGGGCTGCCTGGCCCGCCCCGCGCGCAAGCGTTTGAGCGACACGCAAACGCGAGCGGCCATCCAAGCCAAGCTGAAGGCGCGGCACGCGCCATGATCGCGCTGGACACCAACCTGCTGGCGCGGCTGCTGCTGCGCGATGACGCCGCGCAGCATGCTCGCGTCAAGGCGCTGCTGCAGACCGAACAGGTATTCACCGCGCCGGTCACGGTGCTGCTCGAGCTGGTGTGGGTGCTGGAGGCCAACGACTGCACCCCGCCCGAGATCGAGCACGGAATGCAGCTGCTGCTCGGTCTGCGCAACTTCAGGCCGCCGCAGGCCGATGCGGTGCGCGCCGCGTTGCGCGCCTATGCGCAGGGGGTGGACTTCGCCGACGCGCTGCACCTGGCCTTGAGCGCCGGAGACGATGCCTTCATGAGCTTCGACAAGGCCTTCGCCCGGAAGGCGGCCAAACTCGGGGCGACGCCTCGCGTGGTGCCGGCCTGACAGCCTGTGAGCCGTGCACGATCGGGGGTTCCGCGCATGCTGCGGCTGCGCGTGAAGCCGGCTCAGCGCAGCCGCAGCCTCGTCAGCTCCTCGCCCTTCGGGTCGATAACGTGTACCGCGCAGGCGATGCACGGGTCGAAGCTGTGGATCGTGCGCTGGATCTCGAGCGGCTGCCCGCCGTCGTGCAAGGGGTGCCGGTCCATCAGCGCCGCCTCGTACGGCCCGGGCTGGCCCTTCGCGTCGCGCGGGCCGGCGTTCCAGGTGCTCGGCACCACCGCCGGGTAGTTGTCGATCAGCCCGTCCTTGATGACGACGTAGTGCGTCAGCGCGCCGCGCGGCGCCTCCATGAAACCGACGCCCTTCGCCTCGCGCGGCCAGGTCCGCGGCTCCCACAGCGTGGCGTTCTGCACCGACAGGTCGCCGGCCCTGATGTTCGCCCGCAACTGCTCGAGCCAGTTCGGCATCTGGTCGGCGAAGACCTTGGCCTCGATCGTGCGCGCCGCGGTGCGGCCGAGCGTCGAGAAGATCGCCTGCGGCGGCAGCTCGAGCTGGCGCAGCGCGCGCGGCGCGCCGGCAGCAGCGGCGGCACGCGGTCGACCACGATCTGCTCCTGCAGCGGCCGCCCGTCGGCACCGGCGTGCCGCACCCACCGGACGCCGGCGAAGGCCGTCTCGTCGACCCGCGTCTCGCCCGCGGCCTGCACGCTCGCCTGCACCTCGCCCTGGCCGAGGCGCTCGCGCAGCGCCGCCCGTTCGGCATCGTCGAGCGGCAGGCTGTTCAGGTCGACCGCGCGGCTGCGGCGCGGGCTCCGGGCCAGCGCCTGCAGCGCCTGCGCGACCTCGTGCAGCACCGCGCCGACCCGGTCGCCCGCCGGGGTAGGGGCATCGCCCGGGCGCGCCGCACCGGCCCCGCGGGCGGCGCGGTCCGGCGGTCGTGTCGGCGAACGGTCCGGCGCGTTCATGCGGCCCACCGTTGCAGCAGCCGCTCGACCGCGGCGCACATCACCGGCAGCGCGCCGGCCACCGCCGCGCTCGGGCCGGTGCCGAGATCGGTCTGCGCCGGCTCCACCGCCACCAGCGCGCGGCGCTCGGGCAGGCGGCCGGTGAGCGCCGCGGCGCCGACCAGGTCCGCCAGCGCGACCTCGTGCGCACTGCACCTGCGGCCGGCCAGCAGCGCATCCATCGCACCCCCTTCGAACACCTGCACGGTGCCGGTTGGCGCACCGAAGCGGGCGGCATCCACCGCCACCAGCGCCTTGGCATCCTCGATCGCCGGCAGCAGCGCCAGCCCGACGGTGCCGCCGTCGAGCAGCGTGGCCGATGTCGCGGGCGCCCGCGCCAGCCGGTCGATCACCAGCGGCCCGGCCGCGTCGTCGCCGAGCAGCCGATTGCCCAGACCCAGCACCACGGTGCCTGCCGCCGCTGCGCCCGACCGCTCCATCGGCGCAGGCTGAGCGACCGCCGACGAAGCGCACTTGACGATGCGCAAACATGGCCCCGGCCCGGCCGTGCCTATGATCGCCTCGCCGCGCCGCGGCGCGGCAGGAGGAGGGGCAACCATGTGCCTGGCGGCACCGATGCGCATCGTCGAGATCGACGGCTTCGAGGCGCGCTGCGAGGCGCGCGGGATCGAGCGCCGGGTCAGCCTGTTCCTGCTGCAGCACGAGGCATCGGCACCCGGCGACATGGTGCCGATCCATGTCGGCCACGCGATGCAGAAGGTGTCGGCCGAAGAGGCCGAGGCGAGCTGGGCGCTGTTCGACGAGATGCTGGCCGCCGACGCGGCGGCGCGCCGGGGCGGTGGCTGATCGTCCGCCGCCGCAGCGGTTGCCGAGCCCCCCACCGCACCGGGCACGCCGCCCGCTGCCGACG
>JAFLDG010000160.1 GCA_017302495.1 Burkholderiales bacterium | reverse complement strand
GGATTCCTTGGGGATCGCCGTGGGGATGTGCTGGCGCGTGAGCACCCAGTACATGGTGGCCCCGAGGTTGTAGATGTCGGTCTTGACCCCAGCGCCCCGAGCACGAGCACGCCGCGGCGCCAGCCGGGGCGCGCCAGGTTCAGCGCGACCAGGCAGGGCGCGACCATGCCGAGCAGCGGCACCAGCGCCTCGGCCAGCGGCGGCATCGGCGCCGCCGCCGGCGCGTCCTCGAGCCGGGCCGACAGCGCCTCGGCCCAGGGCACTCCCTGCAGCAGGCCGAGCAGCGCCTCGCGCAGCGGCAGGCTGGTCGGCCCGAGCGCGAGCGGCGCCGGCGCCGGCCACAGCAGCGCCACCGGCCACAGCGCGAGCAGCGCCAGGCCGCCGGCGCTGTCGCCGACGAACCAGCGCTCGCGCAGCGCCTGCCAGCGCAGCGTCAGGCCGAGCGCATCGAGCAGCAACACCAGCGTCGCGCCGGCAGCGGCACCGCCGGCATTGAGCGCCCAGTCCACCCGCGACGGCACCCTGCCGGCGACGAACAGTTGGATCACCTCGAGCGCGTAGGACAGCCCCGCCGCCGCGCCGACCGCCAGCATCCAGGCCGGCAGCGCACGCCGGCCGGCGCGCAACCGGGCCGCGGCGAGCAACGCCCCCAGCGGCAGGTAGCCGGCGACATTCGCAGCGATGTCGAAGGCCACGCGCCAGGGCGGCCACGGCAGCCAGAGTGCGTCCGCCGCCGCCACGCCCGGCGGCCAGCGCCAGGGCCCGAACGGGTACAGGCTCGCGTAGACGATCAGCAGCGCGTACACCAGGGCCAGCGCCCCGGCGGAACTGCGCGGTCGGGCCCGGGCCACGACGGCTCAGAACGGCTTGACGACGACCAGCACCACGATCGCCGCGAACAGCAGCACGGTGACTTCGTTGAACACCCGGTACCAGCGGTCGCCGTGCCGGTTGCCCAGGCGCTCGAAGCGTCCGAGCAGCCGGCCGCAGGCATGGTGGTAGGCCAGCGCCAGCAGCACCAGCGCGAGCTTCACGTGCATCCAGCCGCTGCCGGGGCCCAGGCCGACACCGTAGCCAAGCCAGAGCACCAGGCCGAGAACGAGCGCCGGTACCGCCAGCAGCGTCGTGAAGCGCAGCAGCTTGCGCGCCATCAGCAGCAGCCGCTCGCGTTCGGCATGGCTGTCGCCCGGCACCAGCGCGAGGTTGACGAAGATCCGCGGCAGGTAGAACAGCCCCGCGAACCAGCTGGCGACGAAGACGATGTGGAAGGCCTTGATCCACAGGTAGCCGCTGCCCATCGCGGCATTATGGGCGGCACTCCGCCCCGGGCCCGGGTCGGCGCGCCGGCAGCAGGCATGGGCACGAACAAAGAGGCCCCGGCACGGGGCCGGGGCCTGCAAAGCCTTATCGCTGTCAACACGCTAAGGCACCTGCTCAGGGAGGAAAAGCAGGGAACGACAACCGGACGGTTATCATTCGGTTACCACTCTAGCAGGCGCGCACCGGCCGCGGGGCAGCACTTTCCCTCGGTTCGGCCGGTCGGGATCACCGGCCGGCGCTGCGGCACGGTCGCCGCGCCAGAAAGCCGCCGGCCTTGCCGAACCTGCCCCCGTTTCCGCTGAGCCGGCCACGTCGGCTGCGTCGCGATGCCTTCACCCGCGACCTGGTGCGCGAGCACCGGCTCGGCGCCCAGGACCTGATCCTGCCCGTCTTCCTGCTCGACGGCCGCAACCTCGCGCAGGACGTGGCGAGCATGCCCGGCGTGCAGCGCCGCAGCGTCGACCGCCTGTACGCCGTGGCCGAGGAGTGCGTGGCGCTCGGCGTGCTGGTGATGGCGCTGTTCCCGGTGATCGAACCCTCGCTGAAGACCCCCGACGGCCGCGAGGCGGCCAACCCCGACGGCCTGGTGCCGCGCGCGGTGCGCGAGCTGAAGCAGCGTTTCCCGGGCCTCGGGCTGCTCACCGATGTCGCGCTCGACCCCTACACCAGCCACGGCCAGGACGGCCTGCTCGACGACACCGGCTACATCGTCAACGACCCGACGGTGCAGGTGCTGGTCGCCCAGGCCAAGGTGCAGGCCGAAGCCGGCGTGGACATCGTCGCGCCGAGCGACATGATGGACGGCCGCATCGGCGCGATCCGCCAGGCGCTCGAGGCCGCCGGCGCGATCCATACCCGGATCATGGCCTACAGCGCGAAGTACGCGAGCGCGTTCTACGGCCCGTTCCGCGACGCGGTCGGCTCGGCCGGCAACCTCGGCAAGGCCGACAAGAAGGTCTACCAGATGGACCCCGGCAACTCCGACGAGGCGATGCGCGAGGTGGCGCTGGACATCGCCGAAGGCGCCGACATGGTGATGGTCAAGCCCGGCCTGCCGTACCTGGACATCGTGCGCCGCGTGAAGGACGAATTCCGGATGCCGACCTTCGCCTACCAGGTCAGCGGCGAGTACAGCATGCTCAAGGCCGCGGCCGCGAACGGCTGGCTCGATCACGACGCGGTGATGATGGAGTCGCTGCTCGCCTTCCGCCGCGCCGGCGCCGACGGCGTGCTCAGCTACTTCGCGCTCGACGCGGCGCGCCGGCTGCAGCGCGGCTGACCGAGCCGCCGGCGATGCGCGTCTTCCACATCGCGGCGGACCGCTGCCTCGAGCTCGACGGCTGGCCGCAGGCGCTGCCCGCCACCGGCTTCGTCTGGATCGGCAGCGCGCGCCGCGAGTTCGAGGTCCAGCTGGCACCGTTGCAGGCGGCCCTGCAGGGCTGGGGGCTCGGCGCGATCGTCGACCTGCATGCCTCGGACCTGCTGAACCTGCAGCTGCCGAGCCACTTCGAGTCGACCTCCTGGTACGACCTGATGGTGTTCCGTCGGCTCGCCGCCGGCGCCGGGTCGAACGACCTGTTCGTCGACGACAGCCACGGCACGCTCGCCTCGGCCGGCCGCGCGCTGCAGGCGATCGACACCAGCCCGGTCGGCTTCGTCGCCTACGACCGCCTGCTGATCACCGTGCACCCGACCGATTGCGCCGTGCGCGAACACTTCGCGCAGCGGCTGGCCGCCGGCGGCCCGCGCCTGCCGGCGGGCCCGGCCGACCTGATGCTGCGCATGGTCAACCACATGGTCGACAGCTACCTCGACCTGCGCCGGCTGCTGACGCGCCACCTCGGCACGCTGCAGCGCGAACTGCTCGACCCGCGCAGCCGCTTCGACGACTGGAAGATGCTGCTCGACGCGCGCAACGCGCTGCACCTGCTCGAGGACACCTGCGAAGACCAGCGCGCCGCGCTGCAGGAATGGCTGGACGCGCTCGGCGAGCAGCCGCCGGCCGCCGACAAGGCCGTTCGGCGCGAGCACGAGCTGATGCAGCTGCGCTCGCGTGACGTGCTCGAGCACACCGAGCGCGTGCTCACGCACGTGCGGCGGCTCGAGCACTCGGCCGAGGCCGCCGTGCAGATGCACTTCGCCGCGCTCGGCCAGCGCACGAACGACGTGATGCGCACGCTGACCGTGCTGACCGCGATCTTCCTGCCGCTGAACCTGATCACCGGCTTCTTCGGCATGAACTTCGACGAGATGCCGCTGATCCACACGAGCGCCGGCATCTGGGCCACGGCGCTGGCGATGCTCGGCGTCGGCATCGGGCTGATCGCCTACTTCCGGCGCAAGCGCTATCTGGGCAGCGCCGGCCGGCCCTGAGCGCCGGCGCTGTCGGCCGGCGGGGCTGCCGACGGTACGGATCGGCGAAGCCGAGCGCGGCGAGCACGGCGGTCTCTCGCGCCTCCATCCGGCGCGCGTCGGCGGCCGAAGCCTCGTGGTCCCAGCCCTGCGCATGCAGCGCGCCGTGCACCAGCAGGTGCGCATAGTGCGCGTCGAGCGGCCGGCGCGCCGCCCGCGCCTCGCGCTCGACCACCGCCGCGCACAGCACCAGGTCGGCCTGCACGAGCGGCGCGTGGGCGTAGTGGAAGGTGAGCACGTTGGTCGGATAGTCGCGGCCGCGGTAGTCGCGGTTCAGCGCGCGCGCCTCGGCCTCGTCGACGATGCGCACGGCCAGTTCGGCCGGCGCGTCGAGCGCGGCGCGCAGCCAGCGCTGCACGCGGTGCCGCGGCAGCCAGGCCCGGTGGCGGCCGTCGGGCATCTGCAGCGACAGCCGCAACGTCGGCGGCGATCGGGTTGTTCCGGCCGCAGGCCCGGTTGCGTCGGCCGCGGGCTCCGGCGCCCGCCGCGTCGTCATGACCCGGCCGCGCCGTCCCGGCGCGCGGCGTCGTAGGCGGCGACGATGCGCGCGATCAGCGGATGGCGCACGACGTCGCCGGCGTCGAAGTCGGTGAAGGCCACGCCCTCGACGCCGGCCAGCACCGCGCGCGCCTCGACCAGCCCGCTCGGCCGGCCCTTGGGCAGGTCGATCTGGCTCACGTCGCCGGTGACCACGCAGCGCGAGCCGAAGCCGATGCGGGTGAGGAACATCTTCATCTGCTCGCTGGTCGTGTTCTGCGCCTCGTCCAGGATCACGAACGCGTGGTTCAGCGTGCGCCCGCGCATGAAGGCCAGCGGCGCGACCTCGAGCTGGCCGCGCTCGAAGGCGCGCGTGACGCGGTCCAGGCCGAGCAGGTCGTACAACGCGTCGTACAGCGGGCGCAGGTACGGGTCGACCTTCTGCGCCATGTCGCCGGGCAGGAAGCCGAGCCGCTCGCCGGCCTCGACCGCCGGCCGCGTCAGCACGATGCGCTGCACGCTGCTGCGCTCGAGCGCGTCGACCGCGCAGGCCACGGCGAGGAAGGTCTTGCCGGTGCCGGCCGGGCCGATGCCGAAGCTCAGGTCGTGGCTCAGCATCTGGCGCAGGTAGCGCGCCTGGTTCGGCGTGCGCGGCTCCAGGTCGGCGCGGCGCGTATGCAACTCGACCCGGGCATCGGCACCGGCGGCGGGCGCGGCGGCCGGCGGCCGGGACTGCCCCAGCGCGAGCTGCAGCGCCTCGGGCGCGATCGGCGCGCCGGCCTGCTCGTACAGCACCTGCAGCAGGCGCAGCGCGCTTTGCGCCGCGTCGCGCCGACCCTCGATCCTGAAGGCCTCCTGCCGGCGCGCGATCGCCACGCCGAGGGCGCGCTCGATCGCGCGCAGGTGCTCGTCGACCGGCCCGCACAGGTGGGCCAGGCGCTGCGGGTCGGTGACCGGGAAGCCGTGACGCAGGATCATGGAGGGGGCCGACGGCCGGCGCGGCAGAAGCGGCACAAGCGCACATTGTCGCCGCCGGTCGCGGCCGGGGGCGTCGCGCAAAATCGCCGCTGCCATGCCGCGCGCCGCCCACCCGACCTGCCCGCCGCACGGTCGCCGCGGCGGCGGCCGGCGCGCGCTTTGGCCGCTGCTGTGGCTGCTGGGGTGCTGGGCCGCCGGCTGGGCGCCGCTCGCGGCCGCGCAGGTGACCGGCGTCTACGCCGCGCGCGCGGTCGAGGCCGAGTCCGACACCTTTCCCGCCGGCGCGGCCGGGCGCGTCGTCGACCTGCCGGACCGCTGGTCGCGCAGCCGCCCCGGTTACAGCGGCACGGTCTGGTACCGGCTGCACTTCGCCGCACCCGGGCCGCGCGGACGCGGCGAGCTGCTCGCGCTGTACATCGAACAGGTCTGCACGAACCTCGAGGTCTTCCTCAACGGCCAGCTGCTGCACAGCGGCGGGCGCATGACCGAACCGATCACGCGCAACTGCAACCACCCGCAGCTGATTCCGCTGCCGGCCGGGCTGATCGCGGCCGGCGACAACACGCTGGACCTGCGCGTCGTCGGCTCCGCGCTGGCGCAGGTGGCCTCGACGCACCGCGCCGGCGCCCTGTCGGCGCTGCAGCTCGGCCCGCTGGCACAGCTCGAGCCGATCCATGCCCGGCGGATGGCGCTGGACGTCGCGCTGCCGCAGGCGGTGAGCGCGACGCTGGCGCTGATGGGCGGCTTCATGTTCGTGCTCGGCTGGATCAACCGGCGCGACAGCCACCTCGCCTACTTCGGCGCGCTGTCGATCGGCTGGGCCGTCGTCGAGGCCCGGCTCTGGCTGCGCGACCTGCCGCTCGACGGCGCGACGGTGGAGTTCCTGCTGTGCGCGATGCTGCCGCTGCTGACGCTGGCGACGGTGCAGTTCCTGCTGCGCCATGCGCGGCACCGCAGCCGCTTCGTCGACGTCGCGCTGCCGCTGCAATGCCTGCTGCTGCCGGCGAGCCTGCTGCTGGCCGGGCCGCAGCGGCTGTATTCGATGGCAAGCTTCTGGTACCTGCTGCTCGCGCTGCAGGCCCTGGCCGGCGCCGTGTTCTACCTGCGCCGCGAGTACCGCCGCCGCGCGCGCACGTTCTGGTCGATGGCCGCGCTGCTGGGCCTGGCCGCGGCGGCGCTGGCGATCGAGTACGCGGGCCAGAAGCTCGGCCTGCGCTCGACGCTGACGCAGCTCGCGCGGATCGCGACCCCGGTGGCGATGGTGCTGGTGGGCCTGCGGCTGCTGCAGCAGCATGGCCGCGCGCGGCAGGAGGCCGAGGACGTCCGCGCCGAATTGGAAGCGCGCGTGCGCGAGGCCACCGAGGAGATCGAGCGCAACTTCACGCAGCTGGCCGAGCTGCGGGTGGAGAAGGTGACCGAGCGCGAGCGCAAGCGCATCGCCGCCGACCTGCACGACGACCTCGGCGCGAAGCTGCTGACGATCGTGCACACCAGCGAGTCCGAGCGCATCTCGTCGCTGGCGCGCGAGGCGCTCGAGGAGATGCGGCTGTCGGTGCGCGGCCTCACCGGCAAGGCGGTGCAGCTGTCCGACGCGCTCGGCGACTGGCGCGTGGAGTTCGTCTCGCGCCTGAGCCAGGCCGGCATCGAGGCCGACTGGAGCGCGCCGGCCGAGGAGCCGACACAGACGCTGTCGGCGCGCGCCTTCGTCCAGACCACGCGCATCCTGCGCGAGGCGGTGAGCAACGTGATCAAGCACAGCAGCGCGACCCACTGCTCGCTGCTGTGCAGCTTCGCCGACGGCGACCTGCAGCTGGTCGTGCGCGACAACGGCCAGGGCATCCCGCTCGAGCTCGACGGCCGGCTCGACCGCGGCCACGGCATGGCCAGCATGAAGCACCGCGCGCGCCAGCTGTCGGGGCAGTGCCTCGTCGAGAGCGGCCCCGGTTACGGAACCGTGATCCGCCTCACGCTTCCGCTGGACCGCGCCACCGCCGCCGCCTGAGCGGCAGGTAGGATCGTCCGGTCGCCCATGCGGGAGTGCCGCGATGACCAACATCCTGCTGCTCGAAGACCTGCCCGAGATCCGCGCCTGGCTCGGCAGCCTGGTGCTGCAGGTCTTCCCGGACGCGCAGATCTCGGAAGCGGCACGCGTGCACGACGCGATCGGCCTGGTCTCGGCAATCAAGTTCGACCTCGCGCTGGTCGACCTCGGCCTGCCCGACGGCTCCGGCGTGGACGTGGTCAGCGCGCTGCGCGAGCACCAGCCCGAGACGCAGAGCGTGGTCGTCACGATCCACGACGACGACGAACACCTGTTCCCCGCGCTGCAGGCCGGCGCCTTCGGCTACATCCTGAAGGAGCAGGCGCGCGAGCTGATCATCGAGCAGCTGCAGCGCATCAGCCAGGGCGAGCCGCCGCTGTCGCCGTCGATCGCGCGCCGCGTGATGGCCTACTTCACGGCGAAGAGCAAGCCGCAGCCGGCGGCGAACGCGATGCCGATGGTGCAGCTGACCGAGCGCGAGACCGAGGTGCTGCTGCGCGTGGCCAAGGGCTACACGCTGCCCGAGATCGGCCAGCAGCTGACGCTGTCGCGGCACACGATCGCCGACTACGTCAAGCAGATCTACCGCAAGCTCAACGTCAGCTCGCGCGCCGAGGCCGCGCTCGAGGCGCAGCGCATGGGCCTTTTCGGCCGCTGATGCTGCGGGCTTGCCGGCCACAACGCACGCCGTGCGTCGCGGCGCAGGCTCGTATCGCGTCGGCGATGTGAAGGCGGCGGCAGCCGCCGTGCCGTAGCCACAACGCACGCATTGCGTCGCGGCGCAGGCTCATATCGCGTCAGCGATGTGAAGGCGGCGGCAGCCGCCGTGCCGTAGCCATAATCGTCCGCATGATCGGTCGCCTTACCGGGGTGCTCGCGGCGAAGTCGCCGCCGCAGCTGCTGCTCGACGTCGGCGGCGTCGGCTACGAGGTCGACGTGCCGATGAGCACCTTCTTCAACCTGCCCGCCGCCGGCGAACGGGTGACGCTGCTGACGCACTTCGTCGTGCGCGAGGACGCGCAGACGCTGTACGGCTTCCTCACGCCCGACGAGCGCAGCACCTTCCGCGCGCTGGTGCGCATCAGCGGCGTCGGCCCGCGTACCGCGCTCGCGATCCTGTCGGGTCTGTCGGTCGCCGACCTCGCGGCGGCCGTCGGCCGGCAGGAGGCTGGCCGGCTGGTCAAGGTGCCGGGCATCGGCAAGAAGACCGCCGAGCGGCTGCTGCTGGAGCTGAAGGGCAAGCTCGGGCCGGAGCCGGCGCCATCGACCGCCGCGCCGGCCGACGCTGCGCAGGCCGACATCGTGCAGGCCCTGCTCGCGCTCGGCTACAACGAGCGCGAGGCCGGCGCCGCACTGAAGGCGCTGCCCGCCGGCGTCGAAGTCAGCGAAGGCATCCGGCTCGCGCTGAAGGCGCTGAGCCGTTGAGCCGCCGAGCCGTCGAGCTTCTGAACCGCCAAGCCGGCGGCGCACCGCGCCGGCGCGCCGCCGTCCCGGGCGAACGCGCACGGGCCCGGGCCGGCGCCGCGCGGGGCCGGGCGCAGCGGGCCCCGGGGAGGCGTCAGTGCTTGGCGTGCGACGCGTCCGGCGCCTTGACCACCGCCTTCACCTCGACCGACTCGCGCTTGCCGCCGGCGCCTTCGACCACCAGCGTCAGCGGCACCGTCTCGCCGGCCTTGAGCGGCTGCTTCAGGTCCATCAGCATCACGTGGTAGCCGCCGGGCTTCAGGTCCACGGCCTTGCCGGCCGGCAGGTCGAGCGCCGGGACGGCGCGCATCTTCATCGTCGTGCCGTCCATCGACATCTCGTGGATCTCGACGATGCCGGCCACCGGCGACGAAGCCGCGACCAGCTTGCCGCCGGCCGCGGACGAGAGCTGGCCGAACATGCCGGTGGCCTTCTGGCCGGCGACGGTTGCGCGCACCCACGGGTCCTTGACGGTGGTCTGGGCCTGGGCGGCGAGCGAAAGGCAGATCAGCGCGGCGGCGGCCGCGATACGGGTATCGAACATCAGAAACTCTCCTGAAACTGGAAATCGACCGCGGGACCGGACGATCGACCCTGCGGCGTGGCGAAGTGCGCGTACCCGTCAAGCCGGCGGCGCCCGGGCCTGCCGGCGCCAGCGGCCCGCCCGGGACGCCGGCC
>JAFLDG010000016.1 GCA_017302495.1 Burkholderiales bacterium | reverse complement strand
GGCGGCCGCGATTGCCGGCGCCAGCGCGACGAGCGTCGCGAGCCGCACTGCGCCGGGCCGCACCGTCACGGCGCGGTCCGCGGCTTCCAGTGCGCGAACAGCGCCTCGCCGTTGCGCCAGGCGATGCGCTCGGCGAGTTCCGGCGGCAGCGTGGCGAGCCAGGCCCGGCTCCACTGCGCGTGCTCGACCAGGTAGTGCCAGCGCTCGGGCGTGAAGGTGTCGGTGCCGACCATGAAGCGGTCCGGGAACTCGGTGAAGAGTGCCCGCCATTCCGGCGGCACCTGGCCGCCGCTGCCGTGCTCGTTGCGGTACGCGAGGTCGCACCACAGGTTCTTGTGCTTGCGCAGCATCGCGCCGATCGCCTCCGGCCGGTCGAAGCCGCTGTGCGCCCACAGCACGCGCGCCTGTGGGTCCTGCTTGAACAGCCGCTCGACCGCATCGGCGTCCGAATGCGCGTGCAGCACCAGGCCGTGCTGCTTCGCGAGCTGGACCATGCGCCGCGGCACCGGCAGATCGGCGTCGGCGCCGAACAGGTGGAACTCGCCGATCGCGCCATAGCGGCTGTTCTGCAACCGCTCCTCGAGGAAGCCGACGACCGATTCGTCGCGCGCCCAGGTGCCCACTTCCGAGCGGCTGCGGTACGGCCGCAGCGACGGGATCACGATCTCCGGCGCCTCGGCCAGCAGCTTCTGCGTGCCGGCGTCGCCCGAGCTGGACACCAGCGCGCGCTTCAGCCCGGCCTTGCGCAGGATCGCCGCCGCGTCCTTCGGCGGCGTCAGCTCGACCGCGTCGTGGCTGTAGTGCACGTGGGCGTCGAAGATCGGCAGCTCGGCGGCGGCGACGGCAGCCGCCGAAGCGAGCGCGAGCGGCAGGAGCAGGGCCCATCGGCGCATCGCGGTCCTCCTCGGGTCGGGTCAGGCCGCGCAGTCTGCCGCAGTCGGGCCGCCGCTGCACGCGGCGGGGCGTTCAGCCGCGCGTGCTCTCGTCCACCCACTCGGCGTACGGGGCATGCGCTTGTTGGGTCGCGATCGCGTGGATCGCCGGCAGCTCGTACGGATGCCGCGCGCGGATCGCCGCTTCGAGCGCGGCGTAGCCGTCGGCGCGGGTCTTGAACAGCACGCGCCACTCGGGTTCGTGCTCGACCGCACCCTGCCAGCGGTAGACGCTCTCGATCGCGGTGATCTGCGCGCAGGCGGCCAGCCGCTGCTCGACCATCGCCCGGGCGAGCGCGCGCGCCTGCTCGGCCGAACCGACCGTGGTCACGACCAGCAGCGGCCCCGGCGCCGGGCTCACTTCGCAGTCCCCAGGTCGCCGGGGCGGCCGGCGATCACGACCACGTAGCCGTCGGGGTCGCGCAGCCAGACCTCGCGGTGCTGCGCGAAGGGGTTGACCGCCGGCGGCTGCAGCACGGTGGCGCCCAGTTCTGCGGCGGCGCGCAGCGCGGCGTCGAAGGCATCGATCCGGAACCACAACAGCACGCCGTTGCCGCGCGGCCGCGACGGGTCGCCCAGGTGCGGGTGTTCGTGCACGTCCCAGGCATGCAGCTGCAGCACGATGCGGTCGTCGGCGACGATCTGCTCGTATTCGCTGCCGCCGTGGCCGCTGGCCGCGCCGAGCAGCCGGCAGTACCAGCGGCTGCTGGCTTCGACGTCGGCGACGGCGATCATCGGCTGGGGTTGCAGCGGCATCGGTGGCTCCCGCAGCGGTTCGGACCCGCTCTCTTCCAATCGTATCGAGCTGGCGGTTCGTTCACGGCCCTTTGCGGCTATTCGGAAGGTCTGCTGTTCCCGTTACGCCGCTGTTGCGACCGAGAGGCAAAGGCGAGGAGGGGGCAGCCGACTCCGTTCAGCCAAATTCCTATTCACTCCGTCGGCCGCCCCCTCCTCGCCTTTGCCGGCACCGGCTGCGCGCTCCGGCAGCAACGACAAGACGCTACGCCCGTACGAACGGGAGCGGCGTGGGCGCACCGCCGAACGGGCCGACGGCGGGGTGGCCAACGGAGTGAATGAGAATTTGGCTGAACGGAGTTGGCCACCCCGTCGGCGGCCCCGTGCGCCACGATGAAGCGCCTCAAGGACGGCTTGCGGAGAAACGGCGGTAGCCGCCGCCCAGCCACCGAGACGGCTTTGCAATCGATGCCGCGTCGTGCCAGGGCCCGCACGCCACGCATCGATGGCGGGCACCGGCGCCAGACGGCGGCGGCGTTCGGGGCTGTAACGTGTGGGTCCTGCGCGCGCGGCATTCGCCGTGCGTCGGTGGATCAGCGGGCGCCGGGCTGCGGCCTCGCCAGCGCCCACGCGAGCAGCGCGGCGAAACCGATCAGCAGCAGCCACTTCGCGGCCGCGCACGCCGCGGCGAGCGCATAGGGCCAGGCGGGGCTGAAGCGCGGCGCGGCGGTCAACCACAGGTGCAGCGTGTTCTCCGCCGCGTCGGCCAGCGCTGCGGCCGGCAGCGCCCAGGCAGCGACGCTTCGGCCACGCATCGGCAGGCCTGCGAAAACGGCCGTGCGCCGGGCGAGGCGCCAACCGAAGACCGCGTAGCAGCCGAGCAGCGCGAAGTCCACCGCGAAGTGCGCGCGGTAGCGCGCCAGCCCCTCGGGCCCCCAGGCGTGCACGATCGCGGCGAAGGCGCGCGGCGTCGCGGCGAACTGCAGCTGCACGATGCCGGGGTCGAGCGGCCCGAGCCAGAACGCCAGGCCGGCCAGGAGCGCGAGCGCGGCGATGCCGGAGGCAGCGGTCATCGCGGCAGCGTGCAGCAGGCGGCGCGGTCAGCGCAGCAGCACCACCGGCCAGCCGCGCCGGCGCGCCTCGGCGGCGAGGCGCGGGTCCGGATGCACGACACGCGGCTCGTCCACCGCCAGCAGCAGCGGCAGGTCGTTGATCGAGTCGCTGTACATCGTGGTCGTGCAGACGTCGACGCCGATGCCCTGCGACTCGAGCCACGCGTGCAGCCGCTCGACCTTGCCCTCGCGCATGTTCGGCGTGCCGAGCACGCGGCCGGTGAAGCGGCCGGCGGCGTCGGTCTCGGCTTCGGTCGCGATCAGGTCGGCGATGCCCAGGTGCACGGCGCTCGGCTCGGCCAGGAAGCGGCAGGTCGCGGTCGTCAGCACGACGCGCTCGCCGGCGTCGCGGTGCTTGGCGACCAGCGCGGCGGCCGCGGCCGACAGCCGGGGCGCGAGCTGCCGCGCGAAGTAGTCGTCACGCAGCGCCTGCCACATCGCCGCGCTGCGGCCGGCCAGCGTGCCGAGGTAGAACTCGCAGAACTCCTGCGCGCTGACCAGGCCGAGCGCGTAGTCGCGCGCCATCGCCTCGTTGTCGGTGGCGAAGGGCTCGCGCGGCAGCACACCGCGCTCGATCAGGAACTCGCACCAGAGCTGGTCGCTGTCGCCGTCGAGCAGCGTGTGGTCGAGGTCGAACAGCGCGAGCCGCGGGCGTTGCACCATGGGCTTGCGGGGCCGGTCAGGCGCGGCGCAGGTGCCAGGCCTTCGGCCGGGTGAAGGTCAGGATGCCGTGCGTCGACAGCGTCAGGCCGACGCCGGAATCGCCCCAGCCGGCCCAGGGCAGCCGCGGGCTGACGCGGTCGCAGCAGTTCCAGTACGCGGTGCCGGCGTTCACCCGCGCCAGCAGCGCGCGCGCCGCGGTCTCGTCGCGGGTGTAGACGCCGGCCGTCAGCCCGTAACGGGTGTCGTTCATCAGCGCCACGGCCTCGTCGTCGCCGCGCACCTTCTGGATGCCGACGATCGGGCCGAAGCTCTCGTCGCGCATCAGCGTCATCGTGTGGTTCACCTCGGTGAACACCGTCGGCTCGAACCAGTTTCCCGGGCCGGGCAGCACGCGGCCGCCGCAGCGCAGCGCCGCGCCGCGCGCACGTGCGTCGTCGACCTGCGCCTGCAGCACCGCCAGCTGCGGCGCGCGCGTGATCGCGCCGATGTAGGTCGCGTCGTCGAGCGGGTCGCCGAGCTTCATGCCGCGCACGGTGGCGACGAAGTGCTCGACGAACGCATCGTGCACGCGTTCGTGCACGTAGATGCGCTCGACCGAGCTGCAGGCCTGGCCGGTGTTGTACATCGCGCCGTCGGCCAGGCCCTCGGCCGCGGCCTGGATGTCGGCGTCGGGGCGGACGTAGAACGGGTCCTTGCCGCCAAGCTCGAGCTGCAGCTTCGGCAGCCGCGCGGCGACGGCCTGCGCGATCTTCACCCCGGTGGCGTTGCTGCCGGTGAAGAACACGCCGTCCAGCTGCTGCTCGACCAGCGCCGCGCCGACCGCGCCCGCGCCGACGACGCCCGCCAGCACGTCGGCCGGCACGCCGGCGGCGTGCAGCAGCCGCACGATGTGCTGACCGGTGAGCGTGGCGTACTCGCTCGGCTTGTACAGCACCGCGTTGCCGGTGAGCAGCGCCGGCAGGATCACGTTGCAGCTGACGAACCACGGGTAGTTCCAGGCCGAGACGTTGCCCACCACGCCGAGCGGCACATGGCCGATACGCTCGCGCATCGCGCCGTCGTCGAACACGTCCTCGTCGGCGATCGTCGAGGCGGTCTTCTCGACGAAGAAGTCGATCCGCGGCAGCAGGCCGTTCAGCTCGTTGCGCGCCTGCGTGATCGGCTTGCCGACCTCGAGCGACAGCGTGCGCGCGAGCGTCTCGCGCTCGGCGACCACCGCTGCGCGGAAGCGGCGCATCAGCGCGAGCTTGTCGGCCAGCGGCACCGCGGCCCACGCGGGCTGCGCGGCGCGCGCGGCGGCGGCCTTGGCGGCGATGCTGTCGGCGTCGTCGGCCGGGACTTCGGCGAGGCGTTCGCCGGTGGCGGGGTTGAAGATCGGCAGCAGGTTCATGGGGAGGGTCGATCCGCTGGGGTCAGCGGCGGTTGCGCACTTCGCGTGCGGCGTTGAGGAAGTCGCGCAGCAGCGGGCCGTCGTCGAAGCTGCCCTGGCTCAGCGGGTCGTGGAACTCCGGGTGCCACTGCACGGCGGCGATGTAGCCGGGGCCGCGCCAGCGGATCGCCTCGACCATGCCGTCGTCGGGGCAGTGCGCTTCGACCTCGAAGCCGGGCGCCAGATCCTTGATGCCCTGGTGGTGGATGCTGTTCGTCGTGGCGCACGCGACGTCGGGGTACATCGACGCGAGCTTCGTTCCGGGCACGATCTCGATCGCGTGGAAATGCTTGTCGTAGTCCGGCATGCGCCGGTGGTTCAGCGCGTCGGGCCGCTGTGTGACGATGTCCTGCCACAGCGTGCCGCCGTGCATCACGTTCAGCAGCTGGAAGCCGCGGCAGATGCCGAACACCGGTTTGCCGGCGGCGACGAAGGCCTGCACGAGCTCCATCTCGTAGCGGTCGCGCACGCGGTCGCCGGCCCATTCCGGCTTCAGCGCGGTCTCGCCGTAGCTCTCCGGCGCGAGGTCGTTGCCGCCTTGCAGCACCAGCGCGTCGAGCGCCTCGGCGTAGTGCGGCAGGTCGACGTCGGTGCGCTTGACCAGGCTGTCGGCGTCGACCGCCGGCACCATCACCGGCAGCGCGCCGCCGCCGAGCACCCAATGGGCGACCGACTGCTCGAGGTAGTGCAGCGTCTTGGTCCAGACGCCGCCCAGGTCGAGCACCCGGCTTTCCGGGTAGTAGATCCGCGCCGAGACGCCGATCAGCAGCCAGGGGCGTTGCGACGGCACGGCGCGCGCCTACATCGCCTGGCCCAGCAGCCGCTCGTAGTCGGCTGCCGTGGCCGGGCGTGGGTTGGTGCCGTTGGTGAAGTCGGCGGCGGCGAGTGCGGCCAGCCGCGGCAGCTGCTCCGGCTTCACGCCGTGCCGCGCGAGGCCGCCGGCAATGCCGATGCGCGCCTTCAGCTCGCGCAGCCACGGCACGAAGGCCAAGCCGCCGCCGGCGACGCCGGCCGCATGCGCCAGCTCGTCGAACTTCGCCGGTACCGCCTCGAAGTTCCAGGCAAGCACGGTGTCGATCATCAGCGCGTTCGCCAGGCCGTGGTGCAGGTCGCAGACCGCGCCGAGCGCGTGCGCGCAGGCGTGCACGCCGCCGAGGTCCTTCTGGAACGCGACCGCGCCCATCATCGAGCTCATCATCATGTCGGCGCGCGCGGGCAGGTGGCCCGGTTCGGCGACGGCGGTGGCCAGCGCACGCGCGCCGAGGCGCAGCCCCTCGAGCGCGATGCCGTCGCACATCGGGTGATACGCGGGCGACAGGTAGCTCTCGATGTTGTGCGTCAGCGCGTCCATGCCGGTGGCGGCGGTGACGGCAGCCGGCAGCGCGAGCGTCAGCTCCGGATCCGCGAACACCGCCTGCGCCAGGATCTTCGGGCTGAAGACGGTGCGCTTGAGGTGCGTGTCGTTCTCGCTGACCACCGCCGAACGGCCGACCTCGGAGCCGGTGCCGCTGGTGGTGGGCAGCGCGACGAAGGGCGGCAGCGGGTTCACGATCGGCCGCACATCGGGATGGTCCCAGACGTACTCGAGCACGTCGCCGTCGTGGGTGGCCATCAGCCCGACGACCTTGGCCACGTCGAGCGCGGCGCCGCCGCCGAAGCCGATCACGCAGTCGGCGCGGTGCGCCAGATACGCCGCGGCGCCGGCCATCACCATCGCGCAGCTCGGGTTGCCGTGGATGCCGTCGAAGACCGCCACCTGCAGGTCGGCCAGGTGCGTGCGGAACTCGGCCAGCACCGGCAGCGCGGCCAGGGCCCGGTCGGTGACGATCAATGGCCGCCGGCAGCCGGCGTCGCGCAGGTGGCCGGCGACGAGCTTGCGCGCGCCGGCGCCGAAGTGGATGGTGGTGGGGAAGGCGAAGCGGGTGATCGTCATGGGCAGCGTCGGAACTTGCCGGCCAGCGCCGCCTGGCCGAACTGCTTCTGCAGCAGCGGGTCGGAATCGACCGTCAGATAGGGGCCGGACGCATCCTTCATCGCCAGGAAGGTCAGGCTGGTGCCACGCCCCTCGCCCAGCAGCGCGGCCTCGAAACCGGCGGGCGGCTGCTGCTGGCCGAACCAGCTGAACGCGGCCATCGGCGGTGCGCTGCTGCTGAAGCGCTTGCCGCCGCCGGCGAGCGTCAGCGCCTTGACATCGACGCCGAGCCGCACGCCCGGCTTGGCGCAATCCACGGCCCAGGTGCCGGCGTACTTCTTCAGCATCTCGAGGTCGTTCGCGCTTTGCTGCGCCAGCGCCGGCAGCGCGCAGCACAGCCCCAGCGCCCAGGCCGCCTTGTGCGTCATCGCGAACTCCCGAAAGCCCTCAGATGATCTCGAAGTATCGCTTCAACTCCCAGTCGGTGACGCCGTCCTGCCATTGCCGCCATTCCCATTCCCGTGTCGCGGCGTAGTGTTCGACGAAGGTGTCGCCGAGCCAGTCGCGCGCGACCGCCGACTCGCGGAAGACCTTCGTCGTCTCGATCAGCGAGCGCGGCGCGCGCGGGACGTGCTCGGCACCTTCGTTCGTGCCGGTGATCGGCGGGGCGCTCAGCTTCAGCCCCTTCTCGACCCCGTGCAGCCCGGCGGCGATGACCGCGGCCATCGCCAGGTAGGGGTTGACGTCGGCGCCGGGGCAGCGCGTTTCCAGCCGCGTCGCCTTCGGGCTGCCGGCGATGACGCGGAAGCTCGCGGTGCGGTTGTCCAGGCCCCAGGTCGGCTTGACCGGCGCCCAGAAGCCGTCGACGAGCCGCTTGTAGCTGTTGATCGTCGGCCAGAACAGCGGGGCTAATTCCATCGCCACCGCGATCTGCCCGGCGAGATAGCTCTCGAAGAGCCGGCTCATGCGGCGCGGATGCTTCGCGTCGTAGAACAGGTTCGTCCTGCCGTCGGACAGGCTCTGGTGCACGTGGCCGCTGCAGCCCGGATACTGCGCGCTCCACTTCGCCATGAAGCTCGGCATCACGCCGAAGCGCTTGCCGATCTCCTTCGCGCCGGTCTTGAACAGGATCGCGCGGTCGGCCGCCTCGAGCGCGCCGCTGAAGGTGATGGCCGCCTCGTACACCCCGGGGCCGGTCTCGGTGTGCAGGCCCTCGATCGGCACGCCGAAGGCGAGCATCTCGTCCATCAGCGCGTTGAAGAAGCCGCGCTGGTCGCCCATGCGCAGCAGCGAGTAGCCGAACATGCCGGGCGTGATCGGCTCGGGCCCGACGCCGCGCTTGGCGGCCCAGCTCTGCGGCGTCTCGGCGAAATTGAACCACTCGAACTCCATGCCCGCCATCGGCTGGAAACCGAGCTTCTCGGCGCGCTGCAGCACGCGCTTCAAGGTCTGGCGCGGGCAGATCGGATACGGGCTGCCGTCGGGGTTGACGAACTCGCCGAGGAAGAACGGCACGCCGCCGTCCCACGGCACGCGGCGCGCGCTGCCCAGGTCCAGCCGCGCCAGCGCGTCGGGGAAGCCGTGCTGCCAGCCGGTGACCTGCGTGTTGTCGTAGCACTGGTCGTGTGCGTCCCAGCCGAAGACCACGTCGCAGAAGCCGAAGCCGCCGTCTGGATGCGGCCGGGCCGCGCCGAGGAACTTGTCGATGTGCAGCAGCTTGCCGCGCAGGATGCCGTCGATGTCGCTGACCGCGACCTTGACCTTGGCGTGGCCCTCCTTGCGCAGGGCGGCCAGGGCGGGATGTTCGACGGCGGATCGGGGCTTGGCGGGCATCGGGCGGCTCCGGGCGGCAGGCTTCGGTGGCGCGCAATGTAGAGCATCCGCCGGCGGCGCGGGCCGGCTGGCAGCTGCAAGCACCATGAAATACGAACATAGCAAGTTCCTTTTTCAAGGCAGAAGAGGCACAATCACCCATGCAGATCGAACGGCGGGAGTTGCTTGCACGGCTCGACCGGGCGCTCGGCAGGGCCCGGGCGGTGGTGCTGGCCGGCCCCCGGCAGAGCGGCAAGAGCACGCTCGCGGCGATGCGGGTTGACCGCCGCGCCGCGCGCTGGTTCGACCTGGAGCATCCGGTCGATCGCGACCGGATGCTGCAGCCGCTAACCGCGCTCGAGCCGCTGCCGCGCGGCGGCGCGCACGGCCCGGTTGTGATCGACGAGGTGCAGCTCGCGCCCGAGCTGTTCCCGGTGCTGCGCGTGCTGATCGACCGCTCCGACGCGCCCGGACAATTCCTGCTGCTCGGCAGCGCATCGCCGGCGCTGCTGCGCCAGACGAGCGAGTCGCTGCTCGGCCGGGTCGAGGTGGTCGAAGTCACCGGCTTCGACCTCGGCGAGGTCGGGCCCGAGCGGCAGCGGGCGCTGTGGCAACGCGGCGGCTTCCCGCCGTCGTTTCTGGCGCGCGGCGATGCCGACAGCCTGGCCTGGCGGCTGCAGGCGGTGCAGCGCCATGTCGAATCCGACCTGCCGCAGTTCGGCGTCAACGTGCCGGCGCCGGCGATGCTGCGCTTCTGGCGCATGCTCGCGCACCTGCACGGCCAAGTGTGGAACGCGGCCGAACCGGCGCGTTCGCTCGGCATCTCCGAGCCCTCCGTGCGCCGCTATCTCGACGTGCTGACGCAGACCTTCATGCTGCGCCAGCTGCAGCCCTGGCACGCGAACCTCGGCAAGCGCCAGGTCAAGGCGCCGAAGCTGTACTTCCGCGACACCGGGCTGCTGCACGCGCTGCTCGGCATCGGCGACTTCGACGCATTGCTCGCGCACCCGCGCAGCGGTGCGAGCTGGGAGGGCTTCGTGATCGAGCAGGTGCTGCGCGTCGCGCAGCCGGACGAGGCCTACTTCTGGGCCACGCACGGCGGCGCCGAATTGGACCTGTTGTTGTTCAAGGGCGGGCGGCGGGTGGGCGTCGAGGTCATGCGCGCGGATGCGCCGCGCATCGCGCCATCGATGCAGATCGCGCTGCACGACCTGCAGCTCGATGCGCTGTACGTGGTCTACCCGGGCGAGCGGCGCTACCGGTTGTCGGACCGGATCGAAGTGGTGCCGCTCGACGCGCTGCTTCCCGATACCTGATCGGCCGTCCGTTGCCGATGCGCTTCTCTGCCCGGCACCTCGCAGCCATCCACCCTTACGCCGCTTCCCACAGCGACCGGATCGCGACCGCGTGCAGCCGGTCGCCGAACGCCGCGCCGCTGGCCTCGCCGTCGTAGAGCACGATGCCGGCCGCGAAGCGGCTGCCGGCGGCCTGCTGCAGCTTGCGCAGGCCGCGGAAGTCAGCGGCCGTCACCGTTGCCGCGGCCTTGACTTCGACGCCGACCAGCTGCTTCGCTCCGCGTTCGATGACGATGTCCACTTCCGAACCGTCCTTGTCGCGGAAGTGGAAGAACGCATGCGGCTCGTCCGACCCGTCGGCCTGGCGCCGCAACTCCTGGAAGACGAAGGTCTCGAGCAGGTGCCCGAGCATCGTCCGATCGGCCTTCAGCGCGTCGCCGTCCAGGCCGAGCAGCGCGCAGGCAAGCCCCGTGTCGCCGAGATGCAGCTTCGGGGTCTTCACCAGCCGGCTCAGGCGGTTGCTGTGCCAGGGCGGCAGCCGCTCGAACAGGAATACCCGCTCGAGCAGCGTCACGTAGTCGGCGATCGTCGGCCGGCTGAGCCGGAACGGCGCCGCGAGGCTGCTCACGTTCAGCAGCTGCGCCGTCTGCGCGGCGCCGGCCGCCAGCAGCCGCGGCAACGCATCGAGCGAGCCGATGCGGGCCAGCTCGCGCACGTCGCGCTGCACCAGCGCCTCCAGGTAGTCGCGATACCACGCGCTTCGGCGCCGCGTCGCCGGCCTTGCCAGCGCTGCCGGGTAGCCGCCGGCGGCGATGCGCTCGGCGAGCCCGCCGGCCAGCCTTTCGCGGCGGCGCAGCCTGATGCGGCCGGCGAACAGCGCGTCGATGAATTCGCCCGGCCGCCGCGCCAGCTCGCACTGGGCGAGCGGATGCAGCCGCAGGATCGCCATGCGGCCGGCCAGCGAGTCGGCCAGTTGCGGCAGCAGCAGCACGTTTGCCGAGCCGGTCAGCAGGAAGCGGCCGGGCGTGCGCTGCCGGTCGACCGCGGTCTTCAGCGCCGCGAACAGCGCGGGCACGCGCTGGATCTCGTCGAGGATCGCGTGTTCGGGCAAGTCGCCGACGAAGCCCGCCGGGTCGGCCAGTGCCGCGGCGCGCAGCACGTCGTCATCGAAGCTGAAGTAGGCGTAACCCAGGCGCGCGCCGACAGCCTGGGCCAGCGTCGTCTTGCCGCACTGCCGCGGGCCGTGGATCAGCACCACCGGCGAGTCGGCGAGGGCCTCCAGCAGCCGCGGTTCGGCCAGGCGCGGGTAGGGGGTCGGGCTCGCATCGCGGGCGGCGGTGGGCATCGGCTGATTGTAAGGTTTGGGTTCGGCTGATTGAAAGCTTGTGTGTCGTCTGATTGCAAGGTTCTCGTTCGGCCAATCGAAAGTCGCAGGGACGGCCGATCGAAGGTGCTTCGAGCCGGCATCGCCGCGCCGATCGGGCGGCGGCATGGGTCGCGCGGCCGCCGCGGCCACGCGCCGCCGTCGGCCATCGCGGCCGACCGTGCACTGCCGGCTATCTCGCCGGGCTGCCGTCCGGAATGCCCATCTCCTGCAGCGTCTCGGCCACCGCGTTGACCGCCTGGCTCATCTCGTTGCGGCCGATCGCGCCGATGCAGCCGACGCGGAAGGTCTCGACCTCGGTCAGCTTGCCGGGGTAGAGGATGAAGCCGCGGCGCTTGGCGCCGGCGTAGAAGCGCTTGAAATCGTAGGCCGGGTGGGCCGGCGCGTGGAAGGTGACGATGATCGGCGCCTGCACTTCGGGCTTCAGGAAGGTCTTGAAGCCGAGTCGGGCCATGCCGTCGACCAGCGTGCGGCAGTTGTCGGCGTAGCGCGCCAGGCGCGCCGGCTGCCCGCCTTCCTCGACGAACTGCGTCACCGCCTCGTCCAACGCCGCGACCACGTGCGTCGGCGGGGTGAAGCGCCACTGCCCGGTCTTGCTCATGTAGACCTGCTGGTCGTGCAGGTCCATCGCCAGGCTCTGGCTGTTGCCGGCGCAACCGTCCAGCACCGCCTGGCGGATGAAGACGAAGCCCATGCCGGGCACGCCTTCCAGGCACTTGCCGCTGGCGGCGATCAGCGCGTCGAACTGCAGCTCGCGGGCGCTGATCGGCAGCGCGGCGAAGCTGGACATCGCGTCGACGATCAGCCCCTTGCCGTGCCTGCGGCACACGGCCGCGACCTCGGCCAGCGGGTTCTCGACACCGGTGCCGGTCTCGCAGTGGATCAGCACGACGTGCGTGATCGACGGATCGGTCTTCAGCCGTTCGTCCACCGCGGCGGCCGAGACCGGCTGGTCTTCGGCGAAGGGCAGCACGGTGGACTTGCGGCCCATCATCTGCGTCAGCCGGGCCGCGCGCTTGCAGTAGGCGCCGTTGTCCGGCACCAGCACGTGGCCGTCGCGGGGCACCAGGGTCGCCACCGCCGCCTCGACGCTGAAGGTGCCGCTGCCCTGCAGCGGCACGACGACATGCGAATCGTGGCCGTCGACGATGTCGAGCAGGCGCTGCCGCAACCTCGCGGTGATCGCGTTGAAGTCGGCGTCCCAGCTGCCCCAGTCGCGCAGCATCGCGAGCTTGGTGCGCAGCGTGGTCGTCAGCGGGCCAGGGGTGAGCAGGATGCGGTCGCGGTCCATGGGGCACTCCGTTCAGTGGTTCTTCCAGGCCTGGGTGCGGCGTTCGACCAGCCACGCGAGGCCCATGAACAGCAGCGTGGCCGTGGTCGAGGCGGCGGCGATCAGCAGCGCCATCGCCGCGGCGGCGCCGATCTCGCCGGCTTCGTCGAGGTTCAGGATCGTGATCGACGCCACCTTGGTCTCGGGCGAGTACAGGAAGACGACGGCCGAGATCGTGGTCATCGCGTTCACGAAGAAGTAGCGCGCGATGTCGACCAGCGCCGGCGTGCAGATCGGCAGCGTCACGCGCCAGAAGGTTTTGTAGAACGGCACCTTCAGCGAGGCCGACACCGATTCGAACTCGGCGTCCAGGCTCTTGAGTGCCGTCACCGCCGTCAGGTGACCGGTGGTGTAGAAGTGGACCACGGTGCACAGCGTGAGCAGCGTCAGCGTCTGGTACAGGCCGTGCAGCGGGTTGGCCGGCGCGTTGAAGAAGAAGATGGTGCCGAGGCCCAGCACCAGCCCCGGCACCGCCATCGGCAGCATCGCCAGCAGCCGCACGAGGCCGTGCAGCGGCGCGGCACCGGGGGTCTTCTCGAGCAGGTAGGCGCCGACGAAGACGAGCGCGGTGCCGAACACCGCCGTGCCGGCGGACATCAGCAGGCTGTTGACGAAGGCCGGGCCGACCTCGGCGTCGAACAGCCCCATCTGGTAGTGCCGCCAGCTGAACGACAGGTCGTAGGGCCAGAACTTGACGAAGGATGCGAAGATCGCCATGCCCAGCATCGCCAGCATCAGCAGCGCGACGGCGCTGCAGTACAGCTGCATCGCGGCGTCGAAGCCGCGCGCGGGCTTGGGCCGATACGGCACGGCGCGGGCGCTGAGCATCGCCGTCTGCCGGCGCTGCACGAGGTGGTCGACGCCGAAGGTCAGCACGGCCGGGGCCAGCAGCAGCAGCGCGACGACCGCGCCCCGCTGGAAGTCCTGCTGGCCGATGACCAGCTTGAAGACGTCGGTGGCGAGCACGTTGAAGCTGCCGCCGATCACCTTCGGGATGCCGAAGTCGGTGATCACCAGCGTGAAGGTCACCAGCGCGGCCGAGATCAGCCCGTACTTCGCACCCGGCAGCGTGATCGTCCAGAACTTGCGCGCGGCGGTGGTGCCCATCGCATCGGCGGCCTCGTACAGCCGCGCGTCGGCGGCCGTGAGCGCGGTCACCAGGATCATCAGCGCGTGCGGGAACAGCGCGAACACCTCGGCCACGACGATGCCCGGCGCGCCGTAGACCTGCTCGATACCCAGCGCCGTCAGCCCGCTCTTCAGCACGCCCTGGTTGCCGAACCAGTAGATCAGCGAGATCGCGGACAGCAGCGACGGCGCCAGCAGCGGGATCAGCGTGATGCCGCGCAGCAGCCGCTTGAAGCGCATGCCGCTGCGCGTCAGCGCATAGGCGAAGGCGAAGGCCGCCGGCACGGTGACCAGCGTGACCAGGGCCGAGACCCACAGGCTGTTCCACAGCGACTGCAGCAGCGCCGGCGAACGGGCGTAGTCGACGAAGTTCCGCAGCCCGACCCACTGGTCGTTCGCGTCGCGCACCGACTGCAGCAGGATCGCGGCCAGCGGCGCGGCCAGGAAGGCCAGCAGCAGCAGCGCCACCACCGCCAGCGCGAGATGCGCGAGCCGGTCGGTCCAGTGCACGCGCAGGGCCGTGCGGGCAGGGGCGGGGAGGGCAGCGCTGCGGCTCATTGGGATGCCTTCGGGCTGCGCCCTCCGGTATTCGCCCTTCGGGCGGCCCGGCGGGCTCACTGGAGTACCTTCGGGCTGCGCCCTCCGGTATTCGCCCTTCGGGCGGCCCGGCGGGCTCATGCGGCCGAGGCGAAGATGCGCATCCGCTCCGGCAGCAGGCGCAGCGGCAGCCGCGCCCCGACCTCGAGCTGCTGCTCGGCCAGGAAGTTCAGCGACAGGTAGACGGTGAGCCGGTGCTCGCCGATCGCCGCCGCGCTGACCTGCACCAGGCAATAGGAGCCGAGGAACTCGATCTTCTCGATGCGCGCGTCGAACACGTTGCGGTCGCCGGCCGCGATCGGCCGTGCGAGCACGTCCTCGGGCCGCAGGTAGACGGCGACGGCGCTGCCGGGGGCGCCGTCGTGCGGGCAGTCGAAGGGCGTGTCGGCGAACAGCACCCGGCGGCCGTCCGCCAGCCGCGCCGGCAGCACGTTGATGCGGCCGACGAAGTCCGCGACGAAGGGCGTGCGCGGCTCGCGGTAGACCTGCAGCGGCGTGCCGACCTGTTCGATCACCCCGTGGTTCATCACGACGATGCGGTCGGCCACCGCCAGCGCCTCTTCCTGGTCGTGCGTGACCATGATCGTGGTCACGCCCAGCTTGCGCTGCAGGCTGCGGATCTCCTCGCGCAGGTGCACGCGGACGATCGCGTCCAGCGCCGACAGCGGCTCGTCCAGCAGCAGCAGGCCGGGCGAGGTGGCCAGCGCCCGCGCGAGCGCGATGCGCTGCTGCTGCCCGCCGGACAGCTGCGCCGGGTACTTCGCTTCGCTGCCGGGCAGGCCGACCAGCTGCAGCAGTTCGGCCACGCGCTGGCGCACCTGCGCGCGCGGCAGCCGGCGGTTGACCAGGCCGTAGGCCACGTTGTCCGCGACGCTCAGGTTCGGAAACAGCGCGTAGCTCTGGAAGACGATGCCGTAGTCGCGCTGCGCCGGCGGCAGGTTCGAGATGTCGCGGCCGGCGAGCTCGATGCGGCCGGCGCTCTGCCCCTCGAGCCCGGCGATGATCCGCAGCAGCGTCGTCTTGCCGCAGCCCGAGGGGCCGAGGAAGCAGACGAATTCGCCCCTGGCGATCTGCAGGTCGATGTCGCGCAGCGCCGTGAAGCTGCCGAATTCCTTGCGGATGCCGGCGAGCTCGAGATAGGCCGTCAAGGGATGAACCGGGCTTGATGCATCAGGCGAAGCGGCCGCCGCGGAACCGGCTTCGGCTCCGGCATCGCATCGCGGAAGCGACAGGGGCCTGCGCCGAAGCGCAAGCGCTTTGCCGGGCCGCAGGCGGCGCCCCCCGGGGGGAGCGGCCGCCGGGCCGCTGCGGGCGAGCGCCTATTTCTTCGGCTCGCTCTTGGCGTTGTAGCGCTTGTTCCACTCGGCCAGGATGCGTTCGCGGTTCTCGGCGGCCCAGCCGAAGTCCATCTTCACCAGGCGCTGCTCGTAGTCCTTCGGCACGTTGGGCAGCGGCGCGGCCACGCCCGGCTGTGCGGTGATCGCGAAGTTCTTGCCGTAGAGCAGCATCGCATCCTTGCTCGAAGCCCAATCGGCGAGCTTCTTCGCGGCGTCGAGCTTCTTCGTGCCCTGGTGGATCGCGAAGGCCTCCAGGTCCCAGCCCAGGCCTTCCTTCGGGAACACCAGGTCGATCGGCGCGCCCTTGGCCTTGTTCGCGTTCGCGCGGTACTCGAAGCTGATGCCGACCACGTATTCGCCGGCGGCGGCCATGTTGCACGGCTTGCTGCCGGAGTGCGTGTACTGCGCGATGTTCTCGTGCAGCGCGTCCATGAACTTCCAGCCGCCGCCCTTGCCGTTGTCGTCGCCGAACAGCGCGAGCCAGGCGGTCACGTCGAAGTAGCCGGTGCCGGAGCTGGCCGGATTCGGCATCACGATCTGGCCCTTGTAGATCGGCTTGGTCAGGTCCTTCCAGCTTTCGGGCTTCGGGATGCCGCGCTTCTGGGCCTCGACCGTGTTGAAGCAGATCGTCGCGCCCCAGACGTCCATGCCGAACCAGGCGGGCGGGTTCTTCTTGTCCCGGTACTGGCTCATGATCGCGTCCAGGTTCAGCGGCGCATAGGCGATCAGCATGCCCTGCTTGTCCAGCAGCGCCAGGCTGGAGGCGGCCACCCCCATCACCGCGTCGGCCTGCGGGTTGCCCTTCTCGGCCAGCAGCTTGGCGGTGATGACGCCGGTGGAGTCGCGCACCCACTTGATCTCGATGTCCGGGTGCGCCTTGTTGAAGCCTTCCTGGTAGGCCTTCAGCTGGTCGGTCTCGAGCGCGGTGTAGACCAGCAGCTGCGTCTTCTGCGCCAGGGCGGTGCCGGCAGCAAACAACAGCGCCAGGGCGGCGAGGGCGGTGTTCTTCATCGTGCGCATCAGGTCTTCCTCGGTGACGGGATGGGGGTCGATCGGCCGCGACGCGCGGCCTGGGCCGCGACGGTGCCGCACGGCGATGACCGGCGCATGACTCCGCCGCGGCGCGGCGCCGCGCATGCCGGATGCTGCCCGGCGCGATCGGCGGCTGTCAATGCAAGCTTCCCCATGTTGCAGATTGTTGACAATCTGATGAGGGCGGGGTCCAATCCGGGCTGGCCCGGGGCGACGGGCGGGTCGGGCGCGCGGCGCCGACCGGCCGCCGCCGCCCGGGCGCCGCCCGATGCGCCACCTGCTGAACCTGCTCGCCGCGATCGCCCTGCTGGTGTGGGCGACGCACATCGTGCGCACCGGCGTGCTGAGGCTGTACGGCGCGAACCTGCGCCAGCTGATCGCGCGCGGTGTCGGCAGCCGCGCCGGGGCGCTGGGCGCGGGGTTGGCGGTGACCAGCCTGGTGCAGTCGAGCACCGCCACCTGTCTGATCGTCGCCTCGTTCGTCGGCCGCGGCATGATCGCCACCGGCGCCGCGCTGGCGGTGATGCTCGGCGCCGACGTCGGCAGCAGCCTGATGGTGGTGGTGTTCTCGTTCGACCTGTCATGGCTGTCGCCGCTGCTGATCTTCGTCGGCGTGGTGCTGTTCATCAGCCGCGAGACCACCAGCGTCGGCCGCTTCGGCCGGATCGTGATCGGCCTCGGGCTGATCACGCTGGCGCTGCACCTGATCGTGGCGGCGACGAAGCCGCTGATCGAATCGCCGGCGGTGCGCCAGCTGCTCGCGGCGCTGCCGAACGAGGTGCTGCTCGACATCTTCGTCGGCGCGGTGCTCACCGTGCTGTCGTACTCGTCGCTCGCGATCGTGCTGCTCACGGCCACGCTGGCCGGCGCCGGCCTGCTGCCGGGCAGCGTCGCCTTCGGGCTGGTGCTCGGCGCCAACGTCGGCAGCGGCGTGCTCGCGGTGTTGAGCACCGCCCGTGCCGACGTCGCCGCCCGCCGCCTGCCGGTGGGCAACCTGCTGTTCAAGCTGGCCGGGGTGCTGCTGACGCTGCCCTGGCTGGGCGCGGCGCGCGAAGGGCTCGCGCAGCAGTGGCCCGCCGTCGCATCGCAAGTCGTGGCCTTCCACCTGATGTTCAACCTCGCGCTAGCGCTCACCTTCATCGGCTTCACGCCGGTGGTGGCGCGCTGGCTCGAGCGCTGGCTGGTGGCCCCGCCGCCGCCGCCGTCGCAGTCGCGGCCGCGGCACCTGGATCCGGTGGCGCTGCAGACGCCATCGCTCGCGATCGCCTGCGCCGCGCGCGAGGCGCTGCACCAGGCCGACGTGGTCGAGACCATGTTGCGCGGCGTGATCGACGTCATCCGCCGCGACGACCTGCAGCTGGCCGAGCAGCTGCGGCGCCTGGACGACACGGTCGACGACCTGTACTCGGCCATCAAGTTCTACCTGACCCAGATCTCTCGCGAGGCGCTGTCCGAGCGCGAGGGCCGGCGCTGGACCGACATCGTCAGCTTCACGATCAACATGGAGCAGATCGGCGACATCGTCGAGCGCGTGCTGCAGGACGTGGAGGACAAGAAGATCCGCAAGGGCCGCAGCTTCTCCGAAGCCGGCATGGCCGAAATCGTGCACCTGCACGAGCGCCTGATCGCGAACCTGCGGCTGGCGATGAGCGTCTTCCTCGACGGCCGCGTCGGCGACGCGCAGCGGCTGCTGCAGGAGAAGGCCGCCTTCCGCGACCTGGAGCACGAGTACGCGGCGAACCACATCGCGCGCCTGCGCGACAACACCGCGCAGAGCATCGAGACCAGCAGCCTGCACCTGGACCTGATCAGCGAGCTCAAGCGCATCAACTCGCACATCTGCTCCAGTGCCTACCCGATCCTGGAGTCGGCCGGTGTGCTGGCCGCGACCCGGCTGCGCGAGTCGCGGCTCGGCGAGCTGACCGGCGACGAGGTGCTGCGCTGACCGGCGCGGCTTCCGGCTCGGGTGGACTCGATCGTCGTCGCCGCGGTGCTGGTCGGCGCGCTGCTGCACGCGTCGTGGAATGCGCTGGTCAAGAGCAGCGGCGACAAGCCGCTCGACATCGCACTGGTGCACTTTCTCGGCGCGGTCGCGGCGGCGCCGCTGCTGCTGCTGGCCGGGTTGCCGCCGCTGGAGGCCTGGCCCTACGTCGGCGCGTCGCTGCTGATCCACGTCGCCTACTACGTGACGCTGAACGGCGCCTACCAGCACGGCGACCTGGGCGTCACCTATCCGGTCATGCGCGGCAGCGCGCCGATGCTGGTGGCGCTCGGCAGCGCGGCGCTGCTCGACGAGCGCCTGAGCGCGGCCGCCTGGGCCGGCGTCGGCGCGGTCACCGCCGGCGTGCTGCTCGTCGGCCTGGCCCATCCGGGGCAGGCGTTGCACCGCCGCCGCGCGCTCGGTTATGCGCTGGCGAACGCGGCGGTGATCGCCTGCTACACCTTCGTCGACGGCCGCGGCGTGCGCAGCAGCGTCGCGGCGGGGGGCTCGGCCTGGAGCTACGTGCTGCTGCTGTTCGTGCTGGACGGCGTGCCGTATCCGGCGCTGGTGCTGGCGCGCCGGAGCGCGCCGGCGCGGCGGGCGATCGTCGCCTATGCCCGGCGGCGCTGGCCGCTGGCCACGCTGGGCGGGCTGGCATCGCTCGGCTCGTACGGCATCGCGCTGTGGGCGATGACCCGCGCGCCGGTGGCGTCGGTGTCGGCGCTGCGCGAGACCTCGGTGCTGTTCGCCGCCGTGCTGTCGGTGGTGGTGCTGAAGGAGCGGTTCGGGCCGCAGCGGCTGGCCGGCGCGGCGGTGATCGTCGGCGGCGTGGTGGCGCTGCGGCTCGGCTGACGAAGGCGACAGGCGAAGGGAAGAGGCGATGCACGACGTTCCCCCGCCATTCAAGGTGGTGCGCACCGACCGCGAGCTCGAGCTGCGCCGCGTCGACCGTGTGCTGCAGGAAGCCGGCGGCCGCCTGGTCCTGCTGCCCGACGGCACGCCGGAGGCCGTGCTGGCGCACGAGGTGGCCGATGCCGATCTGCTGCTGATGTGTTATGCCCGCATCGGCGCGCCGGTCCTCGCGCAGGCCGCCCGGCTGAAGGCGATCGTCAAGTACGGGGTCGGCATCGACGCGATCGACCTCGACGCGGCCCGCGCCCGCGGCATCCCGGTGGTGAACGTGCCGGCCTACGCCGAGGAGACGGTGGCCGAAGGCGCCTTCGCGCTGCTGATGGCGCTGTTCAAGCGCTTCAAGCCGCTGCAGCAGGCGATGCAGCGCGACGGCTGGGCCTGGCCCGAGCCGCGCTGGCTGGCGCACGACCTTTCGGGCAAGACGCTGGGCCTGGTCGGCCTGGGCCGCATCGGTCGCAACATGGCGCGCATGGCCGCGGCCTTCCGGATGCGCGTGCTGGCCTTCGACCCGCACCTGCAGCCGCAAGCGTGGCCGGCCGGCGTCGAGCGCTGCGCCGAACTCGACGAGCTGCTGGCGCGCAGTGACGCGGTGTCGATCCACTGCGTGCTCGACACGCAAACGCGGCACCTGCTGGGCGCGGCGCAGCTGGCGCGGATGAAGCCCGAGGCCTTGCTCGTGAACGTCGCGCGCGGCGAGATCGTCGACGAGGCGGCGCTGCTCCGGGCCCTGACCGAGGGCCGCATCGCCGGCGCCGCGCTGGACGTCTACGGCCGGGAGCCGCTGTCACGCCAGGGTCACCCCTTGTCGGCACTGTATGGGATGGACAACGTGCTGCTGTGGCCGCACCTGAGCTTCTACACCCACGAAGCGATGCAGCGGCTGGAGGACGAGACGCTGGCGCGCTGCTTCGAGGCGCTGCGCGGCGAGCCGCTGACCGTCGCCTCGCGCGACCCGCGGCTGCGCGCACAGACGCGCGGCGTGCGCTTCGTCGATGAGGCCGGCTGAGGGTCTCCGGTTCGCCTCATTTTGTATTTTGTTGACAATCGGCAATCAGCCGCCTAGGATGCGGGGCCGCCCGCGCAAGCCGACACCGCCCGATGCCCACCACCCCGAGCAAACGGCCCGCCGACGCCTCCAGCGCCATCGAAATGCTGCGTGCGCACTCGCTGGCCACGCTGGCGCAGCAGGAGCTGGAGCGGCGCATCGTCTCCGGCGAGATCGCCGCCGGCACCAAGCTGAACGAGGTCGAGGTCGCCGCGGTGCTGGGCGTGTCGCGCGGCCCGGTGCGCGAGGCCTTCAGCGCGCTCAGCCAGGCCGGCCTGGTGCGGGTCGAGAAGAACCGCGGCGTCTTCGTACGCCAGGTCTCGCTGGAGGAGGCGAACGAGTTCTACGAGGTGCGCGCCGCGCTCGAGGGCCTGATCGGCAAGCTCGCCGCGCGCCGGATCGCGATCGACGAGATCGAGCAGTTGCGCTCGGTGGTGCGGCGCATGCACCAGATCCAGAAGAGCCGCCGCGCCGACGAGTACTTCGTGCTGAACGTCGAGTTCCACGACCTGCTCGCCCGCGCGGCGCGCAACAACGCGCTGGTGGCCCACTACCGTGGCGTGGTCAACCAGCTCGACCTGTACCGCCGCGCCACGATCAGCCGCGGGGTGGAGAACATCCCGCTGTCGACCCAGGAGCACGAGGCCATCGTCGATGCGGTGGCCGCGCGCGACGAGGATTGCGCCCAGGCGCTGCTGACCGAACACGTGCTCGCCAGCCGGGCGCGGCTGCATGCCGCGCTCGGCATGGCCGGGCCCCCGCCCTGAACCGCCCCGGCGCCCAGCCGCGCCCGACCGCCCCCTCCTGACCCTCCCCAGCCCGCACCATGAGCCCATCCGGACCGACAGTGAACGTCAACGGCACCGACTACCGCTGGCCGCTGCGGCCGGTGGTCGTCGTCTGCATCGACGGCGGCGACCCGCGCTACCTGCAGCAGTTCCTGGCCGAAGGTTGCATCCCGCACATCGCGCGCTTCGTGCGCGAGGGCTTCGCGACGGTGGCCGACGGCTCGATGCCTTCCTTCACCTGCCCGAACAACATGTCGATCATCACCGGCACGCCGACGGCGCAGCACGGCATCTCGGGCAACTTCTACCTGGACACCGCCACCTGGCAGCCGGTGGTGATGACCGGGCCGGAGCTGCTGCGCGGCGACACCATCATCGCGAAGTTCGCCGCGGCCGGCGCCAAGGTGGTGTCGATCACCGCCAAGGACAAGCTGCGCAAGCAGCTGGGCAAGGGGCTGGACGTGTCACAGGGCCATGTGTCCTTCTCCAGCGAATTCGCCGGCAAGTGCACGCTGGCTGAAAACGGCATCGAGAACGTGCTGCCCTGGCTGGGCATGGAGCAGCCTGGCATGTATTCGATGGAGCTGAGCCTGCTGGTGCTGGAAGCCGGCACCAAGCTGCTGCGCGAGCGCCGGCCCGAGCTGCTGTACCTGTCGCTGACCGACTGGGTGCAGCACAAGTGGGCACCCGACGAAGACGGCGCGCGCGAGTTCTATCGCAAGCTGGACGGCTGCATCGGCCGCCTGGCGGCGCTGGACGCCACCATCGCGCTGACCGCCGACCACGGCATGAGCGACAAGAGCACGCCCGAAGGCGACCCGCAGGTGCTGTGGCTGCAGGACCTGCTGGACGCCAAGCTGGGCGCCGGCAGCACCACGGTGATCTGCCCGATCACCGATGCCTTCGTGGCCCACCATGGCGCGCTGGGCGGCTTCGTCCGCGTCTGGTCCAAGGGCCAGGTGACGGCGCGGCAGATCATCGACGCGATCGGCGACGCGCCGGGCGTGGAACTGGCGCTGGACCGCGAGACCGCCTGCCGTTTGTTCGACATGCCGGCCGACCGCGAGGGCGACGTGGCGGTGATCGCGCACGAGCACTGGTGCATCGGCAGCTCGGCCAAGAACCACGACCTGGCCGGCCTGAAGGGCCACCGGCTGCGCACTCACGGTGGCACGTCGGAGGCCAAGGTGCCGGTGATCATCAACCGGCCGCTGAACGAAGCCTATCGCTTCAAGGCGGCGGGGGCTCCGGTCAAGAGCTACCAGGTCTTCGACTTCGCCATCAACGGAACGCTGTAGCCATGGCCGCTGCGCCGTCGCAGAGCGAAGGCGATGTCAATGGCACGCCGCAGCGCGCCGCCTGGCAGGCCGCGCACGTGGACGGAGCCGGCCGCGCGCTGCTGGCGCGCGACGCGGCGGCCTTCCTGCACCAGAGCGTGTCCACGCCCTGCCTGTCGACCATTGCCAAGGCCGAGGGCCTGTGGATCGAGGACCTGGCCGGCCGCCGCTACATGGACTTCCACGGCAACAACGTGCACCACCTGGGGCATGGCCATCCGGAAGTCCTCGCCGCGATCAAGGCGCAGCTGGATGAATTGAGCTTCGCGCCGCGCCGCTTCGTGCCCGAGCGCGCGGTGGAGCTGGCCGAGGCGCTGAACGCGAAGTTCCGCGCGCTCACCGGCCAGGCCGGGCGCGTGCTCTTCACCACCGGCGGCAGCGATGCGGTGGAGGTGGCGCTGAAGCTGGCGCGCGCCGCCACCGGCCGCTTCAAGACGTTGAGCTTCTGGGACGCCTTCCACGGCGCGGGCTTCGGCTCCTCCAGCATCGGCGGCGAATCGCTGTTCCGCTCCGGCCGGCTGGGCCCGCTGCTGCCGGGCAGCGAGCATGTGGCGCCCTTCGGCTGCTACCGCTGCGCCTACGGCCATCCGGTGGATGCGCAAGGCCAGCCGGACCTGGACCGCTGCCGGCTGGCCTGCGCGTCGATGGTGCGCTACGTGCTGGAACGCGAAGGCGACGTGGCCGCGGTGATCGCCGAGCCGGCGCGCGCCGTGCCCTACCTGCCGCCTCCCGGCTACTGGAGGTCAGTGCGCGAGGCCTGCCATGCGCACGGCACGCTGCTGATCTTCGACGAGATCCCGACCGGCCTGGGCAAGACCGGCCGCTTCTTCGCCGCCGAGCACGACGGCGCGGCACCCGACATCGTGGTGCTGGGCAAGGCGCTGGGCGGCGGGGTGCTGCCGATGGCGGCCTGCATCGCGCGCGACGAACTGAACCGTGCCGGCGAATTCGCGCTGGGTCACTACACGCACGAGAAGAACCCGGTCACGGCAGCGGCGGCGCTGGCCACGCTGCGCGTGATCGAGCGGGATGGTCTGGTCGAAAACGCCGCACGCGTCGGCGCGCGCGCGCTGGAGCGGTTGCACGAGATGCAGCGCAAGCACCGCCTGATCGGCGACGTGCGCGGCCGCGGCCTGCTGATCGGCATCGAACTGGTCAGCGACCGCGAGGCCAAGACGCCAGCGCCGGCCGCGGCCGAGCGCGTGCTGTACCGCGCGCTGTCGCGCGGCCTGTCCTTCAAGACCACGATGGGCAGCGTGCTGACGCTGACGCCGCCGCTGATCACCACCGCCACACAGATGGACCAGGCGCTCGACATCCTCGATGCCTGCCTGGCCGAGGAGTCCGCATGAAAGCCACCGTCATCGACAGCCCGAAGCGCGAGGCCATGCGCATCGCCGGCGACAAGGTCTATGGCGAGCGCACGATCGAGGTGCGCTACCCCTGGACCGGCGAGGTGGTGGCCACCGTGCCCAAGGCCACGGTCGAGGACGTGCGCCGCGCCTTCAAGACGGCCCGCGACTACAAGCCCACGCTGACGCGGCACGAGCGCTACAAGATCCTGATGAAGGCCGGCGACCTGATCGCCGCGCGGCTGCACGAGATCGCCCGGCTGATCACGCTGGAATCGGGCCTGTGCATCAAGGACACGCTGTACGAGGTGGGCCGCGCCAGCGACGTGCTGCTCTTCGCCGCGCAGCAGGCGCTGGTGGACGATGGCCAGAGCTTCAGCTGCGACCTGACGCACCACGGCAAGAGCCGCCGTGTGCACACGATGCGCGAGCCGATGATGGGCGTCATCTCGGCGATCACGCCCTTCAACCACCCGCTGAACCAGGTGATCCACAAGGTGGCGCCGTCGGTGGCCACCAACAACCGCATGGTGCTGAAGCCCACCGAGAAGACGCCGCTGGCCGCGCTGCTGCTGGCCGACGTGCTGTACGAGGCCGGACTGCCGCCGCCGATGCTGAGCGTGATCACCGGCGATCCGAAGGAGATCGCCGACGAGATGCTGACCAACGAGCACGTCGACGTGGTCACCTTCACCGGCGGCGTGCCCATCGGCAAGACCATCGCCGCCAAGGCCGTCTACAAGCGGCAGATCCTGGAGCTGGGCGGCAACGACCCGATCGTGGTGATGGACGATGCCGACATCGACAAGGCGGCCGACCTGGCGGCCAGCGGCAGCTACAAGAACAGCGGCCAGCGCTGCACCGCGGTGAAGCGCATCTTCGCCCACGAGAAAATCGCGCCGGCCTTCACCGAGGCGCTGCTGGCCCGCACCCGCGCCTGGAGCTACGGCGACCCGCTGGACCCGAAGGTGGACATGGGCACGGTGATCGACGAACGCTCGGCGATGCTGTTCCAGCGTCGCGTCGACGACGCGGTGGCGCAGGGCGCGCGGCTGCTGCACGGAAACGTGCGCGACGGCGCCAGCTACAGCCCCACGCTGATCGACCGCGTGCGCGGCGAGATGGAGGTGGTGCGCGAAGAAACCTTCGGCCCGGTGTCGCCGGTGATGACCTTCAAGGACGTGGACGACGCCATCCGCCAGGTCAACTCCACCGCCTATGGCCTGAGCTCGGGCATCTGCACGCAGCGGCTGGACGTGATCATGCGCTTCGTGCGCGAGCTGAACGTCGGCTCGGTCAACGTCTGGGAAGTGCCCGGCTACCGGCTGGAGGTGACGCCCTTCGGCGGCATCAAGGACTCCGGCACGGGGGTCAAGGAAGGCGTGCAGGAATGCTGCAAGGCCTTCACCAACGTCAAGACCTACTCGCTGCCCTGGTGAGCCGGGCGATGCCGTCGCGTCGCGATCGGCCCCGGGGTGCGGCGCGGCCTCAGCCGCGCGCCGGTATCGCCAGCCCGCGCTGCACCGCCGGCCGGGCCACGAACGCGTCCAGCACGCGCCGGACGTTCGCGAATCGATCGAAGCCCACCAGCTCGCCCGCGCCGTAGAAGCCGACCAGGTTGCGCACCCACGGGAAGATCGCGATGTCGGCGATCGAGACCTCGTCGCCGAGCATCCACGCGCGGCCGGCGAGGTGGCCGTCGAGCACGCCGAGCAGGCGCCTGGCCTCGGCCACGTAGCGGTCGCGCGGGCGCTTGTCCTCGAAGTCCTTGCCGGCGAACTTGTGGAAGAAACCGACCTGGCCGAACATCGGCCCGACGCCGCCCATCTGGAACATCAGCCACTGCGTCGCGTGCCACCGCGCCGCGGCGTCGCGCGGCATCAGCTGCCCGGTCTTGTCCGCCAGGTAGAGCAGGATCGCCCCGGATTCGAACAGCGCCAGCGGTTTCGCGCCGGGCCCGTCGGGGTCGAGGATCGCCGGGATCTTGCCGTACGGGTTCAGCGAGCGGAACTCGGGCGTGGCCTGGTCCTGCCGGTCGAAGCTGACCATGTGCGGCTCGTAGGGAAGCCCGGTCTCCTCCAGCATGATCGAGACCTTGACGCCGTTGGGCGTCGGCAGCGAGTACAGCTGCAGCCGCTCGGGGTGCCGGGGCGGCCAGCGGCGCGTGATCGGGAAGTCCGCCAGCGGGTGGGTGGTGGCCATGGGCGCGGTCGCGTCAGGTTGGAGGAGCCGGGTGATCCCGGTTTCACGCGCCGGGCCGGCACCGGGCATTGTCTCAGCCGCCCGCCGCGGGCACCCGGGCCGCCGGCTGCAGCGGAGTGGAAGCCGGCCGGGCGCGTCGGCCGCCGCCGGCCGCGTTCGCCGGGCCTGCGCTACGCTGCGGCACCATGACCCTGCCCACCCACGCTCGCATCGTCATCGTCGGCGGCGGCATCGCCGGCTGCTCCACCGCCTATCACCTGGCCAAGCTCGGCATCACCAATGTGCTGCTGCTGGAGCAGGGCAAGCTGACCAGCGGCACCACCTGGCATGCCGCCGGGCTGATCGGCCAGATGCGGCCCAACCGCACGATGACGCGCATGAGCAAGTACGGCATCGAGCTCTATGCCACGCTGGAGGCCGAGACCGGCCTGGCCACTGGCTGGAAACCCTGCGGCAGTGTCAACGTGGCGCGCACGCC
>JAFLDG010000159.1 GCA_017302495.1 Burkholderiales bacterium | reverse complement strand
AGCAGCGGCAGCAGCGCGACCAGCGCGTGGGCGGCGCTGCGGGACCGCGGCCGGCCGCCTTCGGCCTGCGCGGCGCCGATCAGCGTCAGCCCCATCATCGCCAGCGTGATGCCGGCGCCGGTTATCAATGGCGCCAGCGGCGGCTGTTCGTGGCCCGACGCGACCACCAGCCCGGCTGCGCCGAGGCAAATGCCGATCAGCAGCGGCACGTGCCCGTAGGCCCAGCCGCGCAGCCGGCGCGCGGCGGCGGCATCGGCGACGTGCAACTCGCGCTGCGCGCGCACGCGCTCGAAGTAGCCGACCCAGTAGAAGAAGGCAAGCACCAGCCCGAGCAAGGCCAGTGCCGCCGAGCGACCGTCGATCGCGCCGGCATGCAGCAGCGCGTGCAGCGCCGACGCGACGCCCTCGCCCATGACGATGATCGTGAACAGCCCGAAGCGCTCGGGCAGATGCTCCGGGTGCGGCGGATAGCCGTGGGTGTGTTTCGCGACGGCGAACGGCGAGGCGATGTCCAGTACCAGCACCAGGCCCCAGGCCGACCAGCGCGCGGGGCCGGCCAGCGCGATCGATGCCAGCCACAGCGCCACCTGCAGGCCGTAGATCAGCGCGTAGCTGGCGGCGAGCCGCCCGGCGCCGGACCGCCGCCGCTCGCGCAGGTAAGCGGCCAGCAGCAGCAGCTTCAGCGCCGCCATGCCCGCGGCGAAGACGGCGCCGCGCTCGCCAAAGGCCGCGCCGGCACCGAAGGCGATGACGATCACGGCCACGATCTGCAGCATGCCCAGCAGGTGCTGGTCGGGCCGGTCCTCGTCGAAGCGGGTCGAGTGGAAGGTGTGGCCGAGCCAGGTCCACCACAGCAGCAGCAGCGCGACGACGAACTGCGCCAGCCCGGCGGCGTCGTAGTGGTGCGACAGCGCCGCGGTGAGCTGCGCCACGGCCGTCACGAAGGCCAGGTCGAAAAACAGCTCGAACCAGCTGGCGCGCCGGCCTTCGCGCAGGTGGGGCGGCACGGGGGAACTCGCGGTCGGGTGCATGGGCGTGGCTTCGGGGATCAGCGGGATCGGGGCCGCGCGGGCCGGCCTGGCAGGCGGGTGGCGATCGGCATGCCGCGTGCGGCGTCGGCCGCCTGCGGCAGCCGCTCGAGCGCCAGGTCGATGAACGCGCGCACTTTCGGCGACAGGTAGCGGTTGCTAGGGTAGACCGCGTGCACGGGGACCGGCGGGCCGCGCCAGTCGGGCAGCACGCGCACCAGCCGCTCGCCGGTACCCGGCTGCGCCGCCACCAGCATCGGCAGCTGACCGATGCCGAGCCCGCGCAGCACCGCGTCGCGCACCGCGAAGCTGTTGTTCACGCGCAGCCGCGCCTGGCCGCCGATGCGCTGCAGCTCGCGGCCGGGCCCGAGCGTCAGCTCCCACGCGGCGCGCCGCCCGCCGGGCGAGAACATGATCAGCGCGTGCTCGCGCAGCTCCGCCGGTTCGGCGGGGATGCCGGAATGCTGCAGATAGCCGGGTGTGGCGAACAGGCCGTATTCGAGCTGCCCGAGCCGGCGCGCGACCAGGCGCGACTCCTGCACCTCGCCGATGCGGATCGCGAGGTCGAAGCCTTCGTGCACCAGGTCGAGCACGCGCGAGGTGTACTCTGCCTCGACGCTGACCTCGGCGAAGCGCGCCAGGTACTCGTCGATCCAGTCGCCCACCGCGAGCAGGCCGAACTCGACGCCGCAGGTCAGCCGCAGTTGACCGCGCGGCTCGCCCTGCGCGTGCTGCGCGACGCGCCGCGTATCGTCGACCGCGCCGAGGATGCCGACCGCACGCTCGTAGACCTCGCGCCCGACCTCGGTCAGCGCGATCGAGCGCGTCGTGCGCTCGAGCAGCTTCACGCCGAGCTCGGCCTCGAGCTGGGCGACCACGCGGCTGACGTAGCTCTTCTGCGTCTCGTGCGCATCGGCGGCCGCGGTGAAGCTGCCGCTCTGCACCACCTTCACGAAGAGCTGCAGGTGGTCCAGGTTCATTGTTGCCTCTGAAGATATCGCACTGTTCACTATCGGCGTATTTATCTTTCTTCAGTGGACGACAAGAATGCCCACCGGTCAAGCCTCGTTCACCCCAACCCCATTCCCGGAGCCCCGCATGAGCCTGAAGGACCCCAACCCCGTCAACGCCCGCGCGAAGAAGCGCGTCGCCATCGTCATCGCCAACCCGGCCGTCTCGACCACCACCGGCTGGCCGGTGGGCTTCTGGTGGAGCGAGCTGACGCACCCGTACCACGTGTTCACCGAGAAGGGCTGCGAGGTCGAGGTCTTCAGCCCCGACGGCGGCAGGTGCGAAGCCGACGGCATGAGCGACCCCAACGACGCCAGCGGCTACAGCAAGACCGACCTGATCAGCCAGGGCTTCATCCACACGCCGGAGCTGAAGGCGCTGGTGGAGAACACGAAGAAGGTCGCCGACCTGGACGTGGCGCGCTTCGACGCGATCGTCATCGCCGGCGGCCAGGCGCCGATGTTCACGTTCGAGAAGGCGACCGCGCTGCACGCCAAGTTCGTCGAGTTCCACCAGGCCGGCAAGGTGGCGGCGGCGCTGTGCCACGGCGTCGCCATCCTGGCCTACGCCCGGCTGCCGAACGGCGAGTACCTGGCCAAGGGCAAGACGGTGACCGGCTTCGCCAACGTCGAGGAGGACTTCGCCGACAACGCGGTGTGGAGCTACGGCATGCTGCCGCGCGACCAGCACGTCATGCCCTGGCGCATCGAGGACAAGCTGAAGGAGATCGGCGCCAACTACGTCCAGGCCGGGCTGTGGCGCGGCTTCGCGATCCGCGACGGCAACCTGGTCACCGGGCAGCAGAACTTCTCCGGCGAGGAGACGGCGCGCCTCGTCGTCGCGGCGTTGGGAGAGTGACGATGCGGCGCTGGCTCATCCGGCTGCTTGCCGCGCTGGCCTGCGCGCCGCTGCTCGCCCACGCGGCCGGCGAAGGCACGCGTGCGGGCGCGCTGCCGGCCGCCTACAGCCGCATCGTCGCCTTCGGCGACGGCCTGTCCGACGGCGGCTTCTTCGGCCGCCTCACCGCCAACCGCTACCCGCCGAGCCCGCCGTTCTTCGAGGGCCGCTGGACCGACGGGCCGACCTGGGTCGAGGTGCTGGCCGCGCAGAGCGGCTGGCCGCTCGCGCCCCAGGACAACCACGCGCAGGGCGGCGCCACCACCGGCCGCTTCAACATCAACGAGCCGCTGCGCGCCGCGCTCGGCGTGCCGGCCGACGTGCCGATCGTCGGCGTGCTGGCGCAGATCGAGCGCGCCGCCGCCACGCCGGGCGCGATCGACCCGAAGGCGCTGCACGTGGTGTGGGCGGGCGGGCACGACATCGGCGCGTACCTCGACTTCGGCCAACCCGACCTGCGCGCGCAGCCGCCGGCCGACAACATCCGCGCCGGGTTGAAGCGGCTGCAGCAGGCCGGCGCGAAGCATGTGCTGCTGGGCACGCTGCCCGACCTGGGCGCGACGCCGGCCTACGCCGGCACGCCGAAGGCGGCCGAAGCTTCGCGCCTGACCCGCGAGTACAACGCCGGGCTCGAACGCGTCGCGGCCGAGTTCCGCGCCGCCGGGCTGCAGGTCACGCTGCTCGACGGCGGCGCCGCCTTCGCCCGCGCCGGCCGGCTCGCGCCGCTGCTGGGCATCAAGGTCTTCGACCAGGCCTACCTGCCCGCCGACTACATCGACTTCGCGCAGCCGCTGGCGCCGGCCAAACCGCTGCCGGCGGGGCGCCAGCCGGGCGACTACTTCAGCTTCTGGGCGGTGGCGGCCAGCGCCAAGGTGCACCGCGTGATCGCCCAGGCGGCGCTGGAGACGCTCACCGGCGCGAACGCCGCGCAGCGCTTCGTGCGCTCGGTCGAGCTGCCGGCCGCGGCCTACCACCCGCTGCACGACGGGCCCGGCCGGGTGGCCTTCATCGCCACCTCGCCGGGGGGCATTCCGCATGTCGCGCGCATCGAGCTGAAGGCCGGCGACGTGCAGGCACCGTACGCGTCGGAGGACGGCAAGGCGCGGCTGGCGACGGTGCTGCGCGGCACGGTGGCGCTGGGCGAAGGCGCGGCGGTCGACCCGCGGCGCGAGCGCCGCTGGCGCGCCGGCGACAGCTTCGTGATCCCGCCCGCCGTGCCGTTCTGGGTGGCCGCGCGCGACGGCGCGAGCACCGTGCTGATCACCGTGCTGCCGGCCGACGACCTGATCGCCGTGCCGCTGCGCTGACCCGCTTTCCATCGTCGAGGAGGACCCGCGCATGAAGATCGCTTTCCTGGGCTTCGGCAACGTCGGCGCGCCGCTGGCCGACCACCTGCAGCGCGCCGGCCACGAGGTGACGCTCGCCGCCCGTTCGGCCGATGCGGAATCGGTGCAGCGCGCGCTGGCGCGCAACGCGGCGCTGAGGGTCGCCGAGCCGGCGGCGGCCGTGGCCGCGGCCGAGGTCGTGTTCCTCGCCACGCCCTATGCGGCCAACGCCGCCGTGCTGCCGCCGCTGGCCGACGCACTGGCCGGCAAGGTGCTGGTCGACTGCACCAACCCGGTCGGGCCGGGACTCACGCACGGGCTGCAGAGCCGGAGCTCGGGCTCGGCCGAGGTGCAGGCGCTGGCGCCGCGCGCGCGCGTGGTCAAGGCCTTCACGATCTACGGCTTCGAGAACCTCGACGACAACCGCTTCCCCGCCGCCGACGTCAAGCCGATGATGCTGTACTGCGGCGACGACGCCGCGGCCAAGCAGCAGGTGGCCGGGCTGATCGGGCAGCTCGGCTGGCAGCCGCTCGATGCCGGTGGTCTGGTGCAGGCGCTGCACCTGGAGCACATGACGCTGCTGTGGATCCGCATGGTGCGCATGGGCCAGCGCTCGCCGCACCTGGTGTGGGCGGCCCTGCAGCGCTGACGCGGGAGACGGCCATGGCAGACGCACCGATCCGCCTGCGCAGCGAGCAGGCCATCCGCGACTTCTACGACGCGTTCTCGGCCGGCGACTTCGCGACCCTGGCGCGCATGCTGCACCCCGACTGCGAGCTGGAATTTCCCGGCAGCAGCTTCCCCAACCGGGTGCAGGGGCGCGATCCGATCATCGGCCTGTTCCAGGGCGTGCAGGCCGGCTTCGGCGGCAGCCTGCGCTTCCACCACCGCTGGGCGATGCACCAGCCACGCTCCGGTGCCGGCGACCTGATCGCGGTGCACTGGTACACCACCGGCCGCACCGCCACCGGCGGCGCGTACCTGAACCGCGGCGTCGCCTGGTACCGGCTCGAAGACGGCCTGGTGCGCGAGTTCCTCGACTTCTTCGACACCGAGATCGTCGCCGCCTTCTTCCCCGGCGGGCAGCCGGCCACCGACCACGCGCGGGCCGATGCGCTGGTCGACCGCATGCGCGCGTTCGCGCCGGCCGAGGCCGTGGCGCGGTTGCAGTCGCTGCGCGCGGCACAGTGAACGGCGCCGCGCAGGCCCCGGACCCACCGGCCGACCCGGTGACGGTGGTCATCACCCGGCGTGTGAAGGCCGGGCGCGAAGCCGACTACGAAGCCTGGCTGCAGCGGTTGCAGGCCGACGCGCGCGGGCTGCCCGGCTATCTCGGGGTGACCACGCAGCGGCCGGCGCCGGGCACGCACGATTACGTCAGCGTGCTGCGCTTTCGCACGCTGGATGCGCTGCGCGCCTTCGAGCGCAGCGAGCTGAGGGCGAAGTACCTCGCCGAGGTTGCCGACTTCGTCGAGGCCGACGCGGTGTGGAAGGAACTCACCGGCCTGGAGTTCTGGTTCACGCCGCCACCGGGCACGGTGGTGCCGCAGCCGTCGCGCCCGCGCATGGCGCTGGTGATGATCGCGGTGGTCTTCACGCTGGTGCTGGTGATCGGCAGCGCGGTCAACGCCGCCTTCGCCGCGCTGCCCTTCGCCACGCCGTACCCGCTGCGGCTGCTGGTGACGATCGCGATCGAGGTCGCGCTGATGACCTGGTGGCTGATGCCGCTGATCACGCGGCGGCTGGCGAAGTGGATCTACCCGACACGGCGCGTGGCCGGCGCGTGAGGGCGCCATGACTGGCCGGCTGCCGGCGCCCGGGCCGGTACAGGCGGCGGCCCTCGGCCGCGTCGGCTGGCGTCCGCATCCTTCGGCCGCGGCGGATCGATGGCCGGGCGCCGGCGCAACGGGCGCACCGATGACTCGGATCGCCGCGCGCGATGGCCTCGGCACCGGCAGTGGCGTCATCCTCGGCGGGTCCGCACCGACCGCAGCCATGATCGACCCTTCCGCGACCCTCTGCGCCTCCGCCCGGGCCGACGCGCCCGGCCTGCTGCCGCTGATCGGCGAGCGCTGGTTCCTGCCGGTCGTGCAGCAGCTGAGCACCGGCACCAAGCGCTACAACCAGCTGCGCCGCGACATCCCCGGCATCTCGATGCGCATGCTCAGCCGCACGCTCAAGCACCTGCAGCGCGACGGCCTTGTCGCCAAGACCAGCTTTCCGGTGGTTCCGCCGCACTCCGAATACCGGCTGACCGAGCTCGGGCGTTCGCTGCTCGGGCCGCTGGCGGCGCTCACCGAGTGGTCGCTGCAGCACGCCGGCACGATCCAGGCGCACCGGCAGCGCCACGCGCAGGCGGGCGCGACCGGGACCGCGCTGCCCGCGGCCACCGACGACGCACCGCAGGCCGCGCGCCGCATCGTGCGCTTCACCAGCCGCGGGGTGCTGCAGCAGCCGTTCCCACGGTAGCGGCAAGGCGCCCGGTGCGATGCCCGCCATCGGCTCCGCCGATGGGCGCGCCGAGGGCCGTTGCGTACACGGCTGTGCGTACTTGTGCGCTGCGGCGACACGCGAAGAATGACCGCCGAGCGCCCGATTTCAGGCGCCGGAGAGTCTTCATGCTGCTCGACCACCGCGTCTACACGATCCACCCCCAATACATCGCCGCCTTCCTCGAGCTGGTCGAGAAGGAGATCCTGCCGATCCAGGCCGAGTACTGCGGCAACCTCGTCTTCTACTCGACGGTGGCCAACGGCCCGCTGAACCGCGTGGTGCAGGTCTGGGCCTACCGCGACGCGGCCGACCGCGACGCGCGCCGCGGCCGGCTGTGGCAGGACGAGCGCTGGAAGCAGCTCGCGGTGCGCGCGCTGCCGATGATCCAGAACCAGGAGAACTGGCTGCTCGCGCCGACCGCGTTCTCGCCGACGAAGTGGGCCTGAGCGCAGGCGGGGCCGGACCATGGACTACACCCGCTACCAGCGCATCCGCTTCGACCGCCGCGACCGCGTGCTGACGCTGACGCTGCACCGGCCCGACAAGCCGGCCAGCCTGAACGCGGTCGACGAGCCGATGCACCGCGAGTTGTCGCAGGTGTTCTACGACGTCGCGCTCGACGACGAGGCCGACGTGCTGGTGATCACCGGCGACGGCACGGCCTTCAGCTCCGGCGGCGACATCGAGTGGATGAGCCGCACGACCGAAGCCTCGGCCACCGAAGGCAAGAAGTTGCTGCAGGGTCTGCTCGACCTCGAGAAGCCGATCATCGCCCGCATCAACGGTGCGGCGATCGGCCTGGGCGCGACGATCGCGCTGTTCTGCGACCTGGCCTACGCGCTCGACGACGCCCGGATCGCCGACCCGCATGTGCGCGTCGGCCTGGTCGCCGGCGACGGCGGCGCGATCATCTGGCCGGCGCTGATCGGTTCGATGCGCGCCAAGCGCTACCTGCTCACCGGCGATGCGGTCAGCGGCCGCGAGGCCGCGGCGATGGGCCTGGTCAACGAGTCGCACCCGACGCCCGAGGCGCTCGACGCCGCCGTCTACGGCATGGCCGAGCGCCTGGCGCGCGGCGCGACGCGCGCGATCCGCTGGACCAAGATCGCCTCGAACATCGCGCTGAAGCAGCTCGCGCAGGCGGTGATGGAGGCGTCGTTCGCCTACGAGATCCACTCGTTCAAGACCGAGGACCACCGCGAGGCGGTCGCGGCCTTCCTCGACAAGCGCAAGCCGACCTTCGTCGGCCGTTGAATCCCCAGGAGCAGCCCATGGCAGCAGTACGCAAGGCCGCGATCGTCACCGGCGGCGGGCGCGGCATCGGCGAGGCGATCGCCCGCCGCTTCGCCGCCGACGGCATGGCGGTGCTGATCACCAGCACCGACGGCAAGACCGCGCAGGCGGTGGCCGACGATCTGGCCGCGCGCGGTGCGCCGGTGGCGGCGATCGCCAGCGACGTCGCCGACCCGGCGCAGGCGCCGCGGCTGGTCGAGACCGCGCTCGCGCGCTTCGGCCGGCTCGACGTGCTGGTCAACAACGCCGGCACGTCGAGCTTCCAGAAGTTCCTCGACCTGCAGTACGAGGAGTGGCAGCGGGTGCTGGCGGTCAACCTGACCGGCATGGCGATGAGCAGCGTCGCCGCCGGCCGGCACATGGCCGAGCAGCGTTCGGGCCGCATCGTCAACCTGGCCTCGGTGGTCGGCGAGCGCGCGATCGGCGGGCGCACTTCGTACGGCACCTCGAAGGCGGCGATCATCCAGCTGACGCGGCAGATGGCGATCGAGCTCGCGCCCTTCGGCGTCACCGTGAACGCGATCGCGCCCGGCGCGATCGAGACCGACATGGTGCGCAAGGTGCACACGCCGGAGATGCGTGCCGCGCTGACGCGGTCGATCCCGCTCGGCCGCTACGGCCAGGTCGACGAGATCGCGCACGCCGCGGCCTACCTCGCCTCGGACGGCGCGGCCTACGTCACCGGCACGACGCTCGAGGTCGACGGCGGCATCGTCAACGCGCTCGCGTTCCAGGGCACCGGCGGCTCCTGATGGCGCGCATCGGCTATCCGGATCCGCAGCGGCTCGACGAACCCACGCGCGCGCTGCTGGCCAAGTTGCGCCAGGCCAACGTCTTCCGCATGCTCGCCCACGCCGCGCCGGCGCTGCGGCCGCTGGTGCAGCTCGGCAGCGCGCTGCTGTACCAGGGCACGCTCGATCCGGCGCTGCGCGAGCTGGTGATCGTGCGCGTCGGCCACCTCTGCGGCTCGGCCTACGAGGTGCACCAGCACGAACGGCTCGCGGCGGCCGTCGGCGTGCCGGCCGCGAAGCGGGCCGCGCTGCGCCGGGGGCCGCAGGCGCCGGCCTTCACGCCGCTGGAGCGCGCCGCCCTGCGCTTCGCCGACGAGGCGGTGCGCGACGGGCGCGCCGGCGACGCGAGCTTCGCGCAGGTCCATGCGGCGCTCGGCGAGGTCGGCACCGTCGAGCTGACGCTCCTGGTCGGCTACTACCTGATGATGGCGCGCGTGCTGCTGGGGCTCGACGTCGACCTCGACGACGAGGCCAAGCTGTCGGCGGCGCCGCGCGGGGCCGGCCCGTGAACGGCCGCGCCGAGATCGGAAGAGCAC